>CACXFI010000062.1 GCA_902766875.1 uncultured Erysipelotrichaceae bacterium
ATTATTAAAACTATTAGATAAATAAGTAGTTATACTACTAAATAATAAAGATAAAACAAAGGTAATAAAAAAAACTTTATATATCCAGTTATGTTTCATAACAACACACCCCTTATATATAAAGATTATTTTAATGGTAGTCTACAAATCAATCTTACGGCTTTGGTCGAGTTGAATTTCTCTATTTCCTACCCTTAGTTACCTGTAGGCGATTTCTCTTTAAAGGAAACAATTGATAGTTACCTAATCAATTACTCGATTGCCACTTAGTCCGTACTTTAATACTTGTAGACATGACACACTAGAGATTTTCTCTAACATTCCAGTTATTTTTATTCGCTTTTGCAACCATGATTTCAAATAAATATTAATTCATTTACTATCCCACATAATCACTCACGACATGCACTTATTTAAGCTACTACGACATGATATTAGGAAGTTTATTATATGCCATTATAATTCCCCTAGCATCTAAAATCATATATTCACCCTAACTTGGGCCGAAAAAGCAAATATACGAAGTGTCTTTAGTACAATTGATGGATTTTTAGCCCCATCTTCCAATAACTTTCATGACTAGTATAATGCACCATGCGATATAAATAATATCATATTTTTACTTTTTTGTCAAGTATTTACTTCAAATTAATCGACACAAGCACTTATAATATATATATAAATTTATTAAAGTTACTTATAAAGTATATCAATATCAACATTACCTTCTATTCCCTCTACTTCTCCATTATTACATAACTGCCACATCATATACTTCTTATCATATCCTATATTATCAGAATACCTAGCTACCCACAAATCATATTTATCTTCTATATCCCAAAAATTTTCTAAATAAGAAGTACTACTATATAATATTCCTCTATATCCTTTTTTATTAACCATATCTAAAAATGTACTAGCTATTTCATTTAAAGTATGAAAACTAATCTCATATTTATTATAATTAGGAAAATTCTCCCAATCATAAGCTATACCTATATCTATATCATAACCTTTAACTAAATCTAAAACATATTTAGCTTCCTTTTCTGCTTTCTCTACACTATTAGCTTTAGAACTATAATATACTCCAATATCTAATCCTACTTCACTAGCTTTTTTAATATTTTCTTCAAAATAAGGATCAGCTTCTATTCCAGAATCTAAAGACACTTCAGTAGCCGCTCTAATTATTACAAACTCCACTCCTGCTTCTTTTAATTTATTAAAATCAACTTCTTCTTGCCATTTAGATATATCTACACCAATTCTAGTATTCTTATTTTTATATTTACTAACTATATCACTAAACTTAGTCCTAGGTATAACCTTATTATTATCCTTTTTATTATTACTGGGTTCTACTATCTTTAAAGTAAATTCTTTCTCACTTTTATTATTACTAGAATCTATTCCAATATATTTAAGCTTATATTCTCCTACTTTATTAAAATCATAATCCCCTTCTATATAACACTTAGGTTTATTAGTATAATTATCAGCACATATAATACTATTTTTTAAATCTACATTCTCACCCTTATTATAAGTATACAAATTATTAATAAATATCTTAGGTTTAGTAGTATCTACTATATTAATATTTATTATCTTAGTATATTTAAATATCTTTCTTTTATATTTTAATTTAATTCTTTCACTACCAATTTTACTAGTATCTATTCTATAATCATATAATAAATCTACATCGTCTTTATTCCATACCAAATCACTAGTTCTAATATTAGTATATACTTCAATGTCCTTATTAGTTACTATCTTTAAATCAATCTTATTTTTATTATAATTAACCATATAAGTAAAAATAATTAATATACCTATAATAATGTAAATTATAATTAATACTCTCTTATTCATATACATCATCTCTTTATTATAAATATTATATCATATAAAATTTAAATATTATAAAAATTATAATTTGCCCATAACTAAATCTCTAAATTCCCTAATAATAGCTTTTATAATATTTACTTTATCTATATCTTCTTCTACCGTTAATTCCACACTATTTACTTTAGTATTATTTTCATATATATCAACATTACCTACTATATCTCCCATTTTTACTGGAGCCTTAATATTTTTTATATTATATTTATATTCTGGTTTAATATCACTATCACTCTTTAAAGATAATACATTTATATCAGTAATAGGAATTATATTAACTATTTCTTCTTCCCCATATTTAACAAAAGATCTATTAACAACTGTATCCGTACTAATCAATTTATTTACTTTATATAGATTAAAGCCATAATCTAACATAGTAGTAGTTTCTTTATTCCTAATAGTACTTGAAGGTTCTCCCATAACAACCGTAATTAATCTCATCCCATCTTTTAAAGCTGTAGTAGTTATACAATATCCTGCTTTATTAGTATACCCTGTTTTTAATCCATCTACCCCTTGATAAAATCTAACTAATTTATTAGTATTAACTAACCAAAAACTATTATCACTATTTTTTCTTAAATAATCTTCATAAGTACCAGTATATTCTAATACTTTTTTATGTTTAACTAATTCCCTAGCCATTATAGCCATATCATAACTACTAGAATAATGATTATCAGAATCTAACCCACAAGCATTATCAAAATGTGTATTTTTAAGACCTAATTCTAAAGCTTTTTCATTCATTAATTTAACAAAATCTTCTTCTGTACCACCTATCTTTTCAGCCATTGCAACTGCCGCATCATTCCCACTACCTATAGCTATACCTTTTAACATTTCTTCAACAGTCATCTTTTCTCCAGGTTCTAAAAATATCTGACTACCTCCCATACTAGATGCATGTTCTGAAGCTGCCACTTCATCAGTTAGTTTTAAAGTACCATTATCAATATTTTCCATAATAATTAACATCGTCATAATCTTAGTCATAGAAGCCATAGGCAATTCTTCATGACTATTCTTCTCATAAATAACGCTACCTGTACTAGCTTCTACCATAATAGCACTCTTAGCTTCCTTAGCTAGTTCACTATTCTTATCCTTATCCTCGGCATAAGCAAAAGAAATAAGCATAAATAAACATATAAAACTAAACATAATTTTTTTCACATTATCACCTATTAAAAATTATGTAGTTTATTGTTATTTATGCTTAATTATTAATCATTAATTATAAACTATCATTTAACTTTTTACAACACTAAATTCAACAATATCAAACTTAGATGTAAGTAATTCACCATCTTTATTATACCAAGTACCTAATTTAACCGTAGCTCCAACAACAGGAGTAGCAAAACTAAATTGTTTTTCATTATTTTTAGATGCATATTTAGGTCTTCCAATAATATCATCATTATATATCAGATCAGATGTAAAAATATTACTTCTACAATATATCTTAATAGTTAAAGTAATAGGTTCCGTTTGTGTAGCAAATCTATTGCTGTAATAAGCATTTGTCGAAAATTTACTATAATAATCTCTACTTTCTGTTGAATCAACATTTCCACTTACATATTTATTAAATCTAAATTTTAAATATGGATTTGAAGAAGTAGTGTTAGTAATTGAAGTACCTGTTTCATTAAATGATGTACCACCATAATTACTAGACATAATAACTAAAAATCCATTAACTGAACCATTTCCATCAGAAAAAGACATATCTAAAACAGGATTAGCCTTACTTGTATCTATATCACTACGCTTAAATTTAGCAGTTAAAGTTACAACAAAATCATTCCCATCAAACGCCAATATTCCAGTATCTACGCCATTTGTTGGTACTGAAATACCACTACCAGTATCAGTATATTCAAAACTAGTAATATTACCATCTTCATCTGTTGTAACTTGTGGTTCTCCTTCTACAGCAGTATATAGAATAGTACTATTAGCCGGAACATTATCAGGATCATATGTTTGAGTAGTATTATCTTCATGTGGATGTTCAGGTGTCCCCATTCCTCCACCAGATGAATTAGCTTCCCATTTAGCATATAATGTTAAGTCACCACTTCTTCCACTAGTATTAGTAAGTGCTGTACCTGTAAAACCACTATTATCATACCATCCTTGGAATGTATAATCTGTTTTAGTTGGATCTAATAGTGTCACACTATTTCCCGCTAAATACCTATCTGGTTGATTAGCAGCCTGAGTTCCTCCATCTAAATTATAACTAATATGATAATATCTATTTATTGTAAATCCTGAAGTTGGATTTTGTACTGTTAATGTATTATTGCTATATGTCTTTTGAAAATTCTCACTTAATTCTATAGCATATGGAATATCATTTTGGAATGATACAGAAAATGTTTTTCCATAATATGCATGTGTAGGATAATTATTTCCTACTGTTATATTACTATATACAACATCATATATAGGAACAAACTCAAATCCTAAACTTATATTATATATAGTGCTATTACTAACATAATTATTATATCCTATTGTTATCGTAAATGTTTTAGTAGCATTTAATGTGCAAATACTACTATTACTATCATCACATATCTTTTCTTTATTATTAAAGTCATATCCAGATGTACTTAATATTTTTAAATCACTAGGAAGATTACTTGTATCAATAGAATATATTGCCATTGGATTCGGTCCTAAATTTTTAACAGTAACATTATATGTTATAGTACCATTTTGATTTAAAGTAGCCTTACTAGATATACCATCTGTATCATAATCTAAATCAGTAACTGTACTATTATTAAGACTAACAGATACACCAGTTACTCTAATATCTTTATATATTCTTACTTTAGCAGTAGCATCTCCTATATTTAGAGAATCTGAAAAAGCTGAGTAACCTATTGTTAAAAATATAACTACACAGAAGAGCCCAAACACTATAGAAAAAACTCTATTTTTTTTCATATTATCACCCATATAAAAACAAAAACATAAAATATCATGTTTTTATTTTTTATCAAAATCATTTTTCTTTATCTTTAATAAATAAACTATATTCTCATGACATATATAGAAATAACACGTCTCATGTTCCCTAGCAGGATAATACATAATAGGTAATAATAAATTATCATGAATATCTAATAATTCAGTAAACTTATTAATATTAACAACTTCTTTATCCTTAAAAGATATAATTGAAGAAGATTCTGCTATTAATCTATCATATTCTTTTAATATCTTATTAACATGTTTATCAAATTCACTTTTAACACCATTATTAGGCATAATAGCTCTAACTAATTTAATTGCAAAGATTAAAGAAACAAATATTAAAACAACAGCTACTACTATAGGCGCAATATCTTTAATAGAAAGTTTTCTGGTTTCTACTATCTCGTTAGTTTCATTTATATCTTTATAATCTAAAGAAATATCTACCGCTTTCTCAGATAAAGGTATTTCTACGCTCATAACACTATTATTATCTAATTTAAAGCTACTACCTTCTACATTATTTTTGTTTACAAGCATATAAACTACTAATTTACTATTAGTATCAACTCCATATTGATTTCTGAAATTATTAGTTAATGAATTATAATATGGATAATCTATACTAATTTCTTCACTAATTCCTTGACTAGTATTATCAATCATACTAACTTTCTTCTTATCCAATAAAGTATAAGAATTTTCATAGTATGACTTAGTACCATTAGAATTAGTAATAGACAATTTAGCAACTACATTATAAGTAAAATCTATATTTTCTTCTTCATCACTTTCAAATAAATAATCAAAATTAATATTTATCTTATCTATTAAACTAGCAACATAAAGCATATCTTTACCCAAATAATCTTTATCATAAAAATCATTTTCAAGTAAATATACTTTATAATCCAAATTACTTTTTTCTCTATATTGAATAACCTTTTGGTTATTAAATCTTAAAGATCTATTTAAAAGTAAAGTGCCAAATACAGCAAATACTAAAAACAAAAAACCATATTCTATAATCTTTTTAATAGCAAAACCATTATTATTTTGATTACTCTGTTGCTTTTCTTCATTATCCATATTTATACACCTCCTTTTATCCAAATAATTTATTCAACCAAACAGTAGGCAGTCCCATATAAGGAACCTTAACATTAACCTTTCCTATAATATTTTCAGGATGAGTCACATAATTATCTTTTTCTTCATTAGCATCACCTTTAGTGTAAAAATAATAATCACCCTTAACAACAACAATATCATATATTCTATGAGACATTATTAATCCATCATGTCTAAAAGCTATAACATCTCCAACTTTTAAATCTTTATAATCTTTATGTTGATCTACTATAACAACATCACCTACTCTTATATTCGGTAACATACTACCAGATGCAATCGCTATAGCATAAAATCTAAAGTATCCAGAAACAAAGTAAGCAAGTATAAAAACTATCATAGCTAATGTAGGTATTTCAATAAATACTCTTTTCTTTATATAACTAATAGGAACATTTTTTTCTCTTTTTTTATAAAATGAATAAACATTATATAGTAAAACAAAAGGAAATAAGAATTCTATTAATGAATTAATATAAAGACCAGAATCAGGTACTATTGGTAAAAATACTACATATAATTCTACTATTAAACGCCAAAAAATATTAGGTTTATATCCTACTTTTTTAGCTATAAAAGTACAACATATATTTCTACTAATAACCGGTAATAATACCAAGGCTATAAACATAAAAATATTATAATTACTATCAAATGAATTATTTCTAATACTTACTAATAAATCAATTAAGATAAATAATACACACACACTAACAGTAAGTATTTTAGATTTATCTGTTTTATTTAACATTTGATATCTTAAATATTCCTTTAATATAATCATTACAACAAAAGGAATAATAAAAGTAGTTATACCATAAATATTCAAATAATTAGTTGGTTTATAAAATCCAATAAATATACCCATTATATAATATAGAATAAAAGCTATAAACAATATAATAGTCATGTTAATAATTATATCTTTCTTATATCTATGGCCATCTTTTTCAATACCAAATATAAATTTAAATAAAATTAATAATATTAGTAAGAAAATATCCATATAATAATAATTGCCTAATATATTTAATATAAAACTATTTAGAAGTAGAACTATCAATATACAAATACTAAATATCAAAAATTTAATATAACTCCTTTTCATATCTTCCTCCAAATAATCTTATGTAAATATATTAATGCAGTAATAATTTACTATATTAATATATTATATTTTTTATTAGATATAACTAAGATCTAACTGATTCATAATGATGAGTTATTGTTGGTATAGTAACAGTAACATCAGCATCTGCAGCTTTAGTTTTATCATAAGAAATAGTTACAGTTACAGTAGCTGAACCATTAGCAGCTATAGTACCAGTTGTACTATTATTAGTAGCTCCGTTAGCAGCACCAAATGTAATTTTATCAGCAGCATTAGCTCCAACTTGAACCTCTACAGTAACTCCACTACAAATATTAGTACTATTAGTAGATGCATTATTACCAGTTGAAGAACATGTTACAGGGCCACCAGCAGATATAGAAGTTAATTCAGCTGGATATGAAGTTTTATTTTGAACAGTAGCAGTACATGTAACAGAGTCTGCATTTTCATCAGGTGTAAGTGGTACATTAATTCCATTCCAAGTATCTCCAGTAGCAGTACCAGGTCCATATGGACTAGTATTAATAACTGTACTACTAGCATTTGTTAAATGACATTCTGGAGTGCCAGCATAAGCTAACCCATTAGTAGAATCATCAAAAGGATTTACATTAGAAGTAGCTTTAGCAGTACCATTAATAGTTAAATCATCACTAAAAGCGGCGAAACCTACAGATAAAGCTAAAACAGCTATAGCTAGTGCAAAGACAGCAATCACCTTTCCATTACTCTTTTTTTCCATTATTTCACCTCCCTATTTTCATATCTAATACAATAATACCATAATTGTTGGAAAAAATATATATTTTTTTTACATTTTCTACATTTTTATTCTACTAATTCACTATCGCCATTAGAGTAATCAATTTTTATACCATCTTGTACATTATAAACAAAGACATTAAAACATATATCCCTACAATGATCTTTAACACTACTAGCTTCTATTTCTACTCCTCTAGCTACCAATTCATTATCTTTAAATATTGGAGTTACCCTATATAAAACATTATTATTTGTCTTCCTAATATATTCTGCTACTTTATTTTCAAAATCTAACATACCTAAAGTATTCATCTGTCTAGTACAAGTAATTAAATTTCTAGGATTAGCATTTTCTCCTGTTAGTTGATATCCTATTAAATGACACCTATTATATAAAAATTTACCATCTTCTATAATATCATATTTAATTAAATGCCATCCACTAGGTTTTACATCACTTAATCTTTCCCTCTTAGTAGTAGGCATTAAATCTTTATTTATATTAGCAAATGCTACCCCACATCTAGAATATATATCTAAAGAACTATATTCTTCGAAAGTATCAGTCTCATAATCTTTATCATTAAAATAAGGCTTATTATTATTTATAATAACATAAGAATTACCATTATATTCTTCTACTTCTTCTATATTTTTAAATAGTGGTACACTAGGACTTTCTTCATAAACATTATTTATATAATATATAATTAAACCTATTACTATTATTGTTATAATACCTATAAATTTATATC
>CACXFI010000063.1 GCA_902766875.1 uncultured Erysipelotrichaceae bacterium
ATACGAAAGATATTCACATTCATTATCTTTAATCCAATATCCAAATTTGCCTGTTATAGCAACTGGCTTAGGTAAAGGCTCAAAATGCAAATTCTTTGTTTTAGAAGCTTTTGCACCTTCCGCTAAAGATGCTGTAATATGGGGAACTTTTAATTTTTGCGGATTTTCCTCATCATAATTTATATAATATTGCATTATTTCACTCGGAAGTTGCAATTCAAAGCCACTATTTTTTCCATCATATCCATATCCTATTAATAATACTTGTATTTCTTTTCCAACAAGATTATCAAATATCTCATTTTCACTTGGATGATATTTAAACGTACAATGAATTTCATCATTTATAATTGGCAATTGCTCTTTTTCTAATGAATGTATAAAATCTACTGTTTCTCCTTCAAAAAATATTCCTTCGTAGCTTAACATAATTTTCTCCTTAATCTATTAACTCAGAATCTTGCAATAAAATAATGTTGTCAAGCTCATTTGAGATTGTTGATAATACTTTATTGTCATCATCAACTAAAACTATCTTATCTATAGTTTCATAATTTTTCAAAAAATGTAATTTCATATTAGCCGATGATATATCCAACATTGATTCTTTAGATAATATGTACCTATTTTCTTTTTTAAAAAATGGAGCATTTTTATCTAACCATTCACTCTTTTCTTCTATTTGATAGTTTTTTCTACATACAGACAAAATGAATAATTCAACATTTTCCAATAATGAAACTTTTCTTAAAACTTCTATATTAGTATTTAATGGTCTTTTCATTTTAAAATCAAGGGGTTTACCAAAATCATATGATGCTATTACACCATCCATATCAACAAATAATTTTATTTTATTGACAGATGATAATTCTTTAATCAAATTATAAAAGTGCATTTTTATCACCTCTACGTTTCTTTTTGTCATCCATTTTTTATTTAGGATGACAAATGGATGACAATTTGTTATTTTTTTATTCTATAATTGCTTGTTTTTTCTTATTTTCCGTGGCATTGTTTGTATTTCTTCCCTGACCCACATGGACATGGATCATTTCTACCTACTTTTTCAGATTTTTTAGGTTTAGCTTTTACTGCTTTTTCTTTCACATCATTAGTAATAGCTTTCTTTACTACTTCTTTTCTTTCAACATTTTGTCTTATTTCAGCTTTAATAAGCATTATACTAACTTCTTTATTTATTCTTTCTAACATATTATCAAATAATTCATAACCTTCCATAGTATAAGCTTGTAATGGATTAGTATTACCATATCCACGAAGTCCTATACCTTCTCTTAGATGACTCATAGTACTAATATGTTCCATCCAATAATTATCAATTATTCTAAGTGTTATAGCTTTTTCAAATTCATTAGATACTTCTTCTGGTATATCAGCTAATTTTTCTTCATATTCTTCTTTTACTCTACCTGCTATAACATCTATAACTTCAGGAGCACTTTTACCTTGTATTTCTGTTATAGATATTCTATGATGTTTCAAAATATTTTCATTAGTTTCTTCTAATATTTCATTATAATCTTCATCATTTAATCTATTTGTGTCTCCTAAATGATTATTTATAATATTAGTTACATAATCAGATAATAGTTGTAAAGTAGATTCATGTATAGATTCACTATCTAATATTTGATTTCTTTTATCATATATTATATTTCTTTGATTATTCATAACATCGTCATATTGAAGTAAATGTCTTCTTATATCATAGTTATTACCTTCAACTCTTTTTTGAGCAGATTCAAATGATTTAGCAAACATTTTATTTCTAATAGCTTGTTCTCCAGTAAATCCCATATTCTGTAACATATCTTTATATTTATCAGAACCAAATCTTACCATTAATTCATCTTCAAAAGATACATAAAATTGTGTAAATCCAGGATCTCCTTGTCTTCCTGATCTACCTCTTAACTGATTATCTATACGTCTAGATTCATGTCTTTCAGTACCAATTACACATAAACCACCAAGTTCTAAAACACCTTCACCTAATTTAATATCAGTACCACGACCAGCCATATTAGTAGCGATAGTAACACTACCTTTTTCTCCAGCATGTGATATTATTTCAGCTTCTCTACTATGGTTCTTAGCATTTAATACTTCATGCTTAATGCCTTTTTTATCTAGTAATTTACTAATTAATTCACTAGTTTCAATAGCTATTGTACCAACAAGTACTGGTTGTCCTAATTTATGTCTTGCTTCTATTTCTTTAATGATAGCACTATATTTACCTTGTTTATTAGAATATAATAAATCTACTTCATCTACTCTTATTACTGGTTTATTAGTAGGAATGCTAATAACATACATATTATATATATCCCTAAATTCTTCTTCTTCAGTTTTAGCAGTACCAGTCATACCAGATAATTTATTATACATTCTAAATAAGTTCTGATAAGTTATAGTAGCTACTGTTTTAGTTTCTTGATTAATAGTTACTCCTTCTTTAGCCTCTATAGCTTGATGTAATCCATCAGAATAAGCTCTACCCTTCATAAGTCTTCCAGTAAATTGATCAACTATAACTATAGCATCATCTTGAACAACATAATCAACATCTTTATTCATAAAATAATTAGCCCTTAAAGCTTGATTAATACAATGAACTAAAGAAGTATTATCTATATCATATAAATTCTTAACATTAAAATGTTTTTCTGCTTTTTCTGAACCCTCATCACTAAGATTAATACTCTTAGTTTTAACATCCATAATATAGTCTTCATTTTCTTTTAAAGATTTAGCAAAATTATCAGCTTGAATATACATATTAACAGATTGAGCAGCACCACCAGATATAATTAATGGAGTTCTAGCTTCATCTATTAAGATACTATCAACCTCATCGACAATACAATAGTTTAATTTTCTTTGAACTCTATTTTCTTTTCTAACCACCATATTATCTCTTAAATAATCAAATCCTATTTCACTATTAGTACTATATAAAATATCGCAGTTATAAGCATCTCTCTTCTCATTAGGAGACATACTTCTTAAATTTAAACCTACTGTAAGTCCTAAAAATTTAAATATACTACCCATCCATTCAGAATCTCTAGTAGCTAAGAATTCATTAACTGTTACAACATGAACTCCTTTACCTGTTAAGGCATTTAAATATGCAGGAAGAACACAAGTTAAAGTTTTACCTTCACCTGTCTTCATCTCTGCTATATTACCATAGTGTATAGCAAGTCCACCTAATAATTGAACATAAAATGGTTTCATTCCTACACATCTATAAGCAGCTTCTCTACATACAGCAAAAGCTTCCACCATTATATCTTCTAATGTTTCTCCATCTTCTAATCTCTTTTTAAATTTATCTGTATAACTAGCTAATTCCTTATCACTTAATTTAGCCATATCTTCATCCAATTCATCTATAGCATTAGCAATAAGTTCAAATTTCTTTAATTCTTTATATTCATTATCAAATATCTTTTTAAATACTTTTAACATACATTTCACCATCCATCCTTATAATTATATCAAATATATATAAAAAAAGAAATAAATTAACTATTTCTTTTCTAAAACTTAACAAAATAATCACTTTTATATAATTTATTATCAATTTCTATATAAATACTATATTTACCTTTTAATCCTTCACTATAAATATATTTATAATAATTATCATTATATTTATCTATTTTATATACTTTTTTCCCTCTAATCCCATCTAATATTATATAAGAATTATCAGTAAAATCACCCTTAACAACTAATCTATTATCTTCTTTATACATTTTTATATTCTTTTTACCTAAATCTTTATAATTAAATAACCATATCTTCTTATTAAATGTTTCAGTTTCCTTATATTCTCCAAATCTTCTTACATCTATTTTATTATACTTAGATATTAGATTTAAATCATTATAATATTTATTGTTATCATTATATTTATTATCTATATCTTCTACTTTTTTATTCTTAATATCTATAGATATACTCTTATCTTTATTACTACAAATAATTTTATTATTATCTACACTTATATTACTATAATTATCTTTTATTTTATAAGATTTTATAATCTTACCATTTAACAAACTAACATAATTAACATATCCATTACTATTTATATAAATAGAATTATCTATATTATAATAATATCCATTATATCCACTATCTATATGATAATTATAATATATCTTACCTAACATATCAATTTCTACAATACCATCATAATATCCATTACCTATATCTTTATTAGAATGCAATAAAAAATGACCATTATAATTATCTAATTTACCACCAAAATTATTAATATACCATCTAATATCACCATTCTTATCAGCAGCATATACATAACTATCCTTATTTACAAATACTAAATCCTTATCCATACTTTTAATATCATTATTAACATTATCTATCTTATCTGTTTTAACATTAATTTCTTTAATTTTATTATTACTCTTTAATATTACCTTATTATCATAATCACTATATAATCCATATATAGGAATATAATTACATTTACTACCCTTAACATTATATCTTATATTACTATTATCATCTTTCCCCTTAACAACAACTTCTATATTATTAGTATCTTTACTTTCAAACATAACTAATGCACTAAGATAAGATATATCATAAGGATTAATAATAACCTTAGGATTATCAAAATTATATCCATAACAATCAAAATATTTTTCTTTATTCTTTTGTATATCTAAAATATCTTCTACATACTTAACTTCTCTACCAGAAGATAATACATTATAACTAATAATAGTAGTACCAGATATAACTAATATTAACCCAATTATAAACATAACTACTTTCTTCATATTATTACCTCCATATAATTATACTATATAATTGAATAAATTTATTATTTATTTAACATAATATAATAGATATTTCGCAGATATCCATGGGCAAGAATAATAAATTCTTGTTTTTTTATGTAAAATTAAAAACAAAATCTTTTATTATTCGATTATATTTGATATAATTTAAATGGAGATGATTAACATGGATATATTTTGTAAAATAAGTAATGGTGAAGTATTATCAAGAACAATATATGAAGATGATTTATCTAAAGCCATATTAGATGTAAATCCTATGCATCCAGGACACATACTAATAATACCTAAAAAACACTTTACAGATCTTTCAGATATAGATACTGAAGCTATTACAAGTATTATGAATAATGCTAAAGTATGCAAAAAGTTATTAGAAGATAAATTACATCCTGATAGTGTAGTCTTGATGCTAAATAATGGGCAAGCGCAAGAAATTAAACACCTTCACTTACATGTAATTCCGTACTATGCACAAGATCCAAATCTAAGTATTGATAAAGTATATGAATTATTAACTGGATAAGGAGTAAATATGAAATATAAAAGAATTTTATTAAAACTAAGTGGCGAAGCCCTTGAAGGTCAAGAAGGATTCGGCATAAATTTTGACAAAGCTGTGGAAGTATGTAGAGAAATAAAAGAAGTAAAAGAAAAATTTAATACTGAAATAGCTATTGTTGTTGGTGGCGGTAATTTCTGGCGTGGAAGAGATAATACTTACATGGATAGAACAGATTCTGATAGAATCGGTATGTTGGCAACTGTAATGAATGCTATAGTATTAAAAAACGCTTTTAAAAGGTTAAATGTCAAAGCCAAAGTACAAAGTGCCATTGAAATGAATCGAGTAGTAGAATTATATACTAAAGATAAAACAATGGATTACCTAAAAGAAGGTAATATTGTTATATTTGCTGGTGGTACTAACAATCCTTTCTTCTCTACTGATACCGGATCATCATTAAGAGCTGCAGAAATAGAAGCTGATGCTATTTTAAAAGCTACTGATGTAGATGGAGTCTTTGATAAAGATCCAGATGAATATGATGATGCTAAAATGTATAAAGAAATAACTTATGATGAAGTAATAGTTCAAAATTTAAAAGTTATGGACTTAACAGCCATAACTATGTGTCGAGATAATAATATTCCTATAAGAGTCTTTAATAAAGAAAAAGGAAATTTAGAGAAAGTATTATCTGGTGAAGATATTGGAACCACAGTAAAATAAGAGACAACATTAGTCTCTTATTTTTATATTAAAAGAAACAAGATCCTAATATAATTGCAAGTAAAATATATAAAACAACTATAATTAAGAATCCATTACCAGTTTTGTGACAACTATTATCACAAGAATTATTATTAGTCATAATACACCTCCTTATTATATCCAAGAACCAAGTATAATTATTAATAAAATAAATAATACTAATACAATAGCAGAACCAGAACAATAATTACCCATATTTATTCCTCCTTTTTTATCTTTTCACATTATTGTATGATAACATAAGAAAAACGTGAGTACTAAAAACACTCTAATATACCTTATAATTACAAATAAATATTGAATTTATTTTCAATTTTTGATATGATAGTAATGTACTTTTTTAGAAAGGAGAATTAAAATGGCAAACAAAAGTAAGCAAGAAACTAAAAAGAAAAATAACAATCAAAAAGTTTCTAATAAACCTAAAAAAGTTAATAAACCTAAAGAAGAATTAAAAAAGGAAGAAAAGATAGTAGTAGAAAAAACTACTAAAAAAGAAAAAAAGGCTAATGAAAAATTAGCTAAAGAAAGGAAAAAAGAAGCTAGCAAAAAGAAATTTGTTGAAAACTTAAAAGACTATGATAAAACAACTTATGTTGTAATGGCATTTATCTTAGGTATTGTCCTAACTACTATTGTAGCAAGATTAATGTGGCCAGATAGAATAGCTAAATTAAAAGACGGAACTGAACCAGTAGCAACTATCGATGGTACTATTATCTCTGCTGATGATTTATATGAAGAAATGAAAGCTACTTATTCAATAACTCAACTTCTAAATAATATTGATGAAACTATTTTAACAGATCTTTATAAAGAAGATGATGAAATGAATGAAAAAGTAAAATCACAAGCAGATTATTATTTGAATATCTACAAAAATAATTATGGATATACAGAAGAACAATTCTTAGAATCTAATGGATTTAGTAGCTATGATGATTTTACTGATTATCTAAAATTATCATATAGAAGAGATAAATATACTGATGATTACATAAAGAAAAACATATCCGATAAAGATATTGAAAATTATTATAACGATAATGTATATGGATCTATTAATTGTCAACATATCTTAGTAGCAACTTCTGATGATGTAACAGAAGAAGACGCTAAGAAAAAAGCAGAAGAAATAATTAAAAAGATAAATGATGGTACTAGCTGGGAAGATATTAAAAAAGAATACAAAGATTCTACTACATTTGAAGATTTAGGATATCAAGAATGGAATGCAAGTTTAGAAGAATCTTTTCTTACAGCATTAAAAGAACTTAAAGATAATAGTTTTTCTAAAGAACCAGTAAAAACTTCATATGGATACCATGTTATATATCGTTTAGATCAAAAAGAAAAACCATCTTTAAAAGACTCTAAAGATAGTATCATTGAAGAAATGATTGAAAACAAGAAAAAAGAAGATGAAAAAATTTCTACTAAGGCTTTAATAGCTTTAAGAGAAGAAAAAGGATTATCTTTCTCTGATACAGAAATGAATAACAAATATAAAAAATATATTAAAGAAAATCAATAAAACAACTTCAATTATGAAGTTGTTTTTCTTATCTACTATTACTAAATTCCCTAATATTATTATATAATTTATCACATTCATTATTCCACTTACAATTAAATATACCAAATAATTTCTTTTTAATCTTTACTATATCATTCTCTTCCTTTTCATAAAAATCATAATATATATATCTGTATACATTAATATCACTATTATTATTAAAAAAATCAATCAAATATTTTCTCTTATCATTAATAATTCTAGGAACAAATATATTTCTATCATTTTTCTTGATAATAGAATAATCTATTCTATTTATATTTAAACCAGAAACATCATCTAATATTTCTTCTTCTTCATCAATTAATAAACTACTTTTACCAATAATATTACCATCATTATCTATTTTAATACCCATGACTTCTTTACTATTACTAACTAAAAAAGCCACTATTTCAGTATTACTATTAACTAAGCAAGAATAACCATTAATTATTTTTAAAAATTTACCATCAAATCTTATATCATCATATTTATAACACATATAATCCTTATCACTAATTCTAAATAAAGGTATCTTTCTAAAATTTAAAATATTATCATTATCTTTCCATTCATAAAAATCATAATATAATTTATTAAAATTAAGAATTATATCATAAATATAATTCATTTTATCCCCTCTTCCTAATAGTCATAGTTAAAATAATAATAATTAATCCTATTATTCCTACATAAAAATCAAATCTACCAATAATAAAATTAACATAATCCCATAAATTATACCCAATAGTTATTAAATTCAAATATATTATCATTAATGACATTCCATATACTAACATAATAAATCCTAATATAAAGAAAAAAATCCTCATCATTTACCCTCTAATAAATTATATTCCAACTCATTAGAGAGTAAAACAGGATTTTTAACTAATCTATATATTTCTTATCTATATCTACACTACTAATAGATTCAAATCTTTTAGAAATCTTATCAGTAGTAATATTAATATTTTCTACATCTTTATTAACAGTCTCAATACTTCTAGATAACTTATCCCATCTTTCTCTATATCTAGAAAATTCTAATCCTAATCTATTTAATTCTTCATGAATAATAGATGTATATTTATCTCTTTCCATATTCTTAAGAAGAACCTGTATAACAGTAAATGTTGACATTAAAGTAGTAGGAGATGTAATCCATACTCTTTTTTTATTAGCATATTCTACTATATCAGAGTGATATGCATTAATTTCAGCAAATAAAGCTTCAGCTGGTAAAAACATTATAGCCTGATTACTAGTCACTCCAGGAATAATATATTTACTAGCTATAGCATCTATATGCTTCTTAACATCCATCTTAAATTGTTTCTCTGCCATTGTTCTTTCTGCTTGCCCTCTATTCTTATCTACCATTATCTGATAATTCTCTAAAGGAAACTTAGAATCTATAGCAACGGTTCCTAATGGTTCAGGAGCAAAGATAACAGCATCAGCTATCGTATTATTATCAAAACTATATTGTAGTCTATATACTTTATCATTCTTATCTCCAAAAATACTTACTAATATATGCTTTAAATTTATTTCTCCAAATATACCTCTACTCTTCTTATCAGTAAGAATACTTTGTAAAGATACTATATCAGTAGACAAATTATCAATTTTCTTTTGAGCTTCATCTATTTTAGATAATCTTTCTAATACAGAAGTAAAAGTCTTATTAGTCTTATTAAAATTGTCATCTAACCTCTCACTAATTTTATCATTCATCATATTAAGTCTTTTTTCTAACATAATATTAGTCTTATCAAAATCATCAGTTAAATTTTTAACAATATCTAATTTAAATTCACCTAATTCTTTAACTGTAGTAGTCTCCAATTTACCTAATCTCTCAACCATCTCCATATTATCTTTACTATTATTATTTTTTATTATTAAAACTATTATTAATATAATAATAATTATTATACCACCTATAATTACATAATCCATACAATACCTCCATCTACTAAATATAAGTATATTATATAATTAACAATATTTTGTGTCAACAATCTAAATATTAATTTTCTTAATACTAGATATAGATATTTCACTATCACCTAATATTATTTTATCAATTATTATATTTTCTAATTTAGTTTCTATAATCTTTTTTACTTTTCTAGCCCCATATTCTTCATAACCAGATAATTCAATTATTTCCTTAATAACATCATTACTAATATGTAATTTAATATCTCTATATTTATTTTTAATATTCTTAATTTCTTTTCTAACTATTTTATTAATATCTTCTTTATTTAATTTATTAAATACAATAACATCATCTATCCTATTTATAAAAGAAGTATTAAAACTATTTTTTAAACTACCTATAATTCTATTATTACTATTAAAACCTATACTATTACTTTCAAAACCAATATTAGTAGTACCAATAATTATAACATTATCAAATCTTACTATATTTCCTTTACTATCTTTTATCTTACCACTATCTAATATTTGATAAAAAAGATTAATAACACTATTATGTGCTTTATCTATTTCATCTAATAATAACACACTATTAGGTTTATTTTTAATAGTATCTAAAACATTATAATTATCATCATATCCCACATATCCTGGAGCAGAACCTAATATTTTATTAACAGCCATAGTATCACTATATTCACTCATATCCAATCTAATAAAATTATCTTCTCCTACTATCAAAGAAGAAAATATTTTAGCTATTTCTGTCTTACCTACTCCTGTAGATCCAACAAATAACATAGAATATACCCTATTATTCTTATACCCTAACTTAATTCTCTTAATAATATCAATAAGCTTATTAATAACCATATCCTGCCCTATTATATTATTATTTAATATAACTCTAGCATGATCTATTATTTTAATATTATCCTGCATTATCTCATAAACAGGTATTTTAGTTCTAACATTAATAATATAAGCTACATCATTTAAAGTTACTTCTCTAATATCATTATTTAATTCCAAATCATTTAATTTTGACAATAATTTACTCTCTTTTTTTCTCCATAACAAAGCCTTATCCATATCACCATCTAAGATATAATTATTCTTTTTATCTCTAACTTCATCAAGTTTCTCCTTCAATTTATAAATATCTTCTCCATTATTATTCTTAATACTAACCATAGAACAAACTTCATCTAATATATCTATAGCTTTATCAGGCCTACTAGAATCATATATATACTTATCAGATAAATATATAATCTTATCAATAATATCCTCTGATATACTTACTTTATGATAACTCTCATATATATCCTTTAATACCATAAGTATTTTTTTAGTGGTATTAATATCAGGTTCTTCTATATATACTTTTTGAAATCTTCTATCTAATGCCTTATCATTTTCAATATATTTTTTATATTCATCAACAGTAGTAGCACCTATACAAATAAGCTTACCTCTAGCCAAAGCTGGTTTAAATATATTAGAAGCATCTATAGCCCCTTCAGCACCACCTGCTCCTACTAAAGTATGAACTTCATCAATAAATAATATTAAATTATTATCACTTTCTAATTCATCTATTATTTTTTTTAATCTCTCTTCAAAATCCCCTCTATATTTAGTACCAGCTACTAAAGTAGCCATATCCAAAGATATTATTCTCTTATTTTTAAGATTCTTAGGCACATTACCACTTACTATTAACCTTGATAATTCTTCAACAATAGCCGTTTTCCCAACTCCAGCTTTACCTAATAACAAAGGATTATTCTTAGTTCTTCTACCAAGTATTTCTAGTATTCTACTAATCTCTTTATCTCTACCTATAACAGGATCTATTTTATTTTGAGAAGCCTTTTCATTTAAATCTATACCCATCTTTAATATATTTAATTTAGATTTATTATTATTAACTAATTTAAAAGAAAAATCATCATACATAGAATCTAAATCTATACCCATACCTAACATAATTCTAATAGCAATACCCTCCCCTTCTTCAAGAAGAGATAAAAACAAATGATTAGTAGTAACTACACCGCTATTATTTTCTTTACTATCTAATATTGCATTTTGAATTATTTTCTTTAATAATGGAGTATATAAAAACAATTCACTCTTTTTACTACCCACACCAATAATCTTAACTATTTCTTCTTTAAACGTTTTATAATTTAATCTATACTTTTCTAATTTATCACTAATACTCTTATCATTATTTAATATAGATAAAACCAAATGTTCACTACCAACATAAGGATGCCTTAAATTACTCATTTCAATCTTTGCATGAATAAGTATCTTTTGAGCTTCTTCAGTAAAATTACCAAACATATTATTACCTCCTACTAATATAATAAATTAATAATGATTAATAATATGTCAAAAAAAGGTTACCGAAGTAACCTTTTTTATAATCTTTAAATCATTACTATACTAAAGCTAATATTAATAATACAGCGAATATTAATACAAACATAGCTAGTACAAATCTCCAAATATACTTAACCCAAGTTCTATATGGAACATCAAAATATGTTAAACCTGCTATTAACAATAAACTAGTAGGTCCAATTAATTGAACTAAACCATATAAACTTTGGAAAGCAACTGCCATAACTTTACCATTATCAGTAACAACTTGCATAATTGGATTAAATACAGCTGCAACACTATAGTATAAATCTACACTAAATACTACACCAAACATACTTACAATAGCTTGAACAAAAGCATTATTACCAACAGTATTAATTACTGTTTCCATAAATCCATTATTATAAGTACAAACAAGTATAGTATAACTAACAGCTACTAATATAGCAACAGGAACAGCTTTTCTAAATCCCTCTTTAAAGCTATCAAACAAGTCATCAAATTTAATATTAAATACAAATTTAATAACAATCATCATAACTAGCATCATAACTATAGGCATTAAGAAATTACCCCAAGTTGCCCATTGACCAAATGCTGCAAAATTAGATGATAATAAGCTTTCAAACCAAGAGAAAGATCCCCAAGTAAAGTCTTTAATAACTTGTGTATGAATAGTATCAAATGCAGTTACATTAAATAAACTTGCCCATGGCATAAATCCAAGAATTAAGAATACCAACATAGTACATAAAATTAGAGATAACATTAATTTACCAGATACTTTCTTAGCTTTTCTAAATAAAACCAATAAAACTATCATAGCAACTAATACTACACAATTACATACTATTCCATACCAATTAGGTTCTTTAACAAAAGCAGCTATTATGATTGTAATATATCTTACAAGCACTGCTCCCAATACTATCATTGGCCATAAACTTACTTTTTCATCTTTAGTTTCAGCCTTTGCTAATTCTAATTTACTACCTAAATCATATTTTGTATCATTTTTCTTAGTATGTCTAACAACATAAAGTACTAATAAAACTAATCCTAATACAAATAAAATTAGTCTTGGAATTACAGTTACATAATTTCCATCTAATCCAGCAAACTTATCAAAAGTAGTATAATTTACTCCATACATACTGCTAGGATCTCTAAATGTTACAAACAATCCTCCTATAGTACCTACTAAAATTGCACCAACTGTACTAGATAATGCTACTAACTTATCATATCCCATCTTAAGTATAATAGCTACTACAAATGGAATAAACATAAATAATACTAATTCTAATCCAGCAACACTTGATAATAAAGCAAAGATAACTGTAACAGAAATTACAAATCCTAACTTACTTTCCTTAAAACTACTAGCAATACCATTTACCAATTTTTCATAACTAGGAACTCTACTTAATACACCATAGAAAGCTCCAACTACTAAAACAAATAAAATAGCATCAAAAAAATGATAAAATGATTGTGCAAAATATACAACAACATCACCAAAACCAATAGGTTTTGCAGCTCCCTTAGCAAAAGCTAAAAAAGTTGCTTCATTACCTCTAGCAGCAATAAAATAAGAAGCTACTATTGCAACTAACATTACAATTGCCAATACTTTAAACAAATTATGTTTTTTCATTTTTTTCCTCCTTTAAATAATCATAGCACTATTAATAAAAAAAGTGTTACTTTTTACTTAAAAAGTAACACTTTTATTGATATTTCTACTTTGAATTAGGTTTCATTGTTGGGAATAAAGTTACATCCCTAACTGATTGACAATCAAAAGCAATCATCATTAATCTTTCTATTCCAAATCCTAATCCACTAATAGGTGGCATTCCTTGTTCCATAGCCATTAAATAATCTTCATCCAAATCCATTGTTTCATCGTCACCCGCTTCTTTTAAAGCTAATTGTTCTTCAAAAGTTTTTCTTTGAATACTAGGATTAACTAACTCTGAATAAGCATTACACATTTCACTACCACATACTACAACTTGGAAACAATCAACAGCCTTATCATTTAAATCATTTCTTCTAGCTAATGGTTTTAAGAAAGCAGGATAATTATACATAACAACTGGTCCTACAATATTAGAACGAAGTAATTTCTTATATAAGAAATCAGTTAGTTGAGAAATAGATTTATATTCATCCATATCTTTATAATCAAAGAATCCTTTATCTACAACTTTTTTCTTATATTCATCAATATCAGTCTCACTTAAAAAATCAAATCCCAATATTTCAGTTAATTTTTCTATATAATTAATTCTTTCCCAATCACCATCAAAATCCAATTCTTTGCCTTGATAACTAACTTTAGTACTACCAGTCAAAAACTTCATAGATTCTCTCATTAATTCTTGAAATAATTTAATATTATTTTCATAATTCCAATATGAAGCATACCACTCTATTTGAGTAAATTCTGGATTATGTTCTGAATCCATACCTTCATTTCTAAAACATTTAGCAAATTCAAATACTTTACTAAATCCTGCTGCTATACATTCCTTTAAATAACATTCAGGTGCTATTCTTAAATTACAATCTAAATCTAAAGCATTATAATGAGTAAAGAAAGGTTTAGCAGTAGCTCCTGATACAGAAGTCTGAATAATAGGAGTCTCTACTTCCAAAAATCCTCTTTCTGCTAAAAAATTACGAACAAATAAATAATACTTACTCTTAGCTAAAAATACTTTTCTAGATTCTTCATTCATTATTAAATCAACATATCTTTGTCTATATTTTAATTCAACATCAGCAAGTCCATGAAATTTTTCTGGTAGAGGTCTTAATGATTTACCTAAAAATTCAAAATTTGCAACTCTTAAAGTTTTTTCACCAGTTTGTGTAGTAAATATCTCACCACAAGCACCTATAAAATCACCAGTATCTATATTACTCTTAAAAAACTTATAGTTCTCTTCCCCTACCATATCAATTTTAAATTCTAATTGCATATCAGATAAAATATCTCTTATTTTAACAAAACTAAGTTTACCCATCTTACGCATAAAAACAATACGTCCTGCTATTCTAACATCAGTAGTACCATCTTCTAATTCCTTAGCTTCCTTAAGTTCATGAGTAACCTCATATTTTTCTGGATAAGGATTACAATATTTACTAATTTCTTCTAATTTACCAATTCTAACTAATTCTTGTTCTGTTCTTTCCATTTTAAACCTCCACTACATTACTATGAGTAATTATATCATGCAAACTCATTTTATCTTTTCTAAATAACATCATAAATACACAAGCAAAAATAAACATCATATATAACATACTAAACAATCCATATATCATAACAAATCCTTAACTATCTAAAGCTATAGCAAAAACTATAATAACAAGTCTCATTAATATCATATCTATTAACATAGACCTAGTTATAATCGTTATAAATCTAGGAGATTCCTTCTTCTTTCCTTCTACTATCTTTATCTTAAATAATTTTTTACCTAAAGTTTGTCCCTTATTTAAATATTGAAAAACAACAAAATATCCAATAAAAATAACAACAGTAACTATATCACTAGGTAAAGATGCTTTCTCTAAATCATACATAATAGAAGTACTCTGATTAGCAAATTCTTCCATTGTCATTTCTCCACTCATAGCCTTATTTTCAAGTTCTATTAATTGTTTATTCAAACTATCTACTTTAGTAGTGCTAATTCCCATAGTAACAATACCAACTATTAAACTAACTAACAAATAATCAACACCAAAAGCTAAAAATCTTTTAAAAAATCCTGCATTCATATAAATCACCACCTATATTATATACTATTTTTTAAATCTTTTAAATAGCTATCCATTAACTTCTTAACTTCATCTATAGTTTTTAATTTCATTAGTTGCTTCTTAATATCTGTAGCCCTAGGCATTCCTTTAAGATACCAAGCTATATGACTACGCATTTCAAGTACACATACCTTTTCTACTTTTATTTTACTTAGATAATCCATATGCTTTAAACACATCATAATTCTTTCTTCATAACTAGGTTTATTCATAATAATACCCTTATCAAAATAATTAACCAAATCTCTAATAAGCCAAGGATTACCTAAACAACCCCTACCTATCATAATAGCATCACAACCAGTATATTCAAACATATATTTAGCACTATCTATATCTACAATATTACCATTACCAATAACAGGTATACTAACATTTTCTTTAACTTGTTTAATAATATCTAAATCAGGCTTACCACTATATCCCTGACTCCTAGTTCTAGGATGTACACAAATAGCACTAGCGCCAGCCTCTTCACATATCTTAGCCACTTCTACAGCATTAATACTATTACTATCCCATCCACTTCTGATTTTAACCGTAACAGGTACTGGAACAGCTTCTACTACAGCTTTAACTATTTCCCTAATCTTCTCTGGATTTTTAAGTAATGCCGATCCAGCTTGTGCTCTAACTGCTACCTTAGGTACAGGACATCCCATATTAATATCTATAATATCAGGTTTCATAAGGTTATAGATAATCTTAGCTGCCTTAACAAAACTATCAACATCACTACCAAATATTTGTTGAGTAATAGGTCTTTCTATTTCTTCCATATATAACATTTCTTTAGTCCTCTCACTATTATATACTAAAGCCTTATCACTAACCATTTCAGCATATATAAGTCCACAACCCATTTCCTTAATAATTTTTCTAAAAGCACTATTACAAATACCAGCCATAGGAGCTAAAACAATATTATTTTTAATTTCTACATTCCCAATCTTAAACATCTAATTCACCACTTGTTATATTCTAACACAATAAATAAAAAAAAGCTATAAATATTAACTTACAGCTATAGATTCTTATTACCACAATAAGTACAGTAATTAGTATTACACTCTTTACCACAATTTCTACAATATCTAACTTTATTAATAAGAAATTTGTTGTTATTAGATTCATTTTTAACAATACTAATACTAATACTAAATAGAACTATTATATATATAAACCATAATAAATAAAACCATAAATTATGAGTAAATATGAAAAAATCATATAAAGTATGCAAAATAGTAGGCATTAAGATACTAAGAAATAAATATTTATTTTCATTATTATCTTTTATAATATTAGAATTTTTAGCTCTGCCTAAGTAATATCCCATTATAATACCATAACAAGCATGACCAGGTACTGCACAAAACGCTCTTAAAACTCCAGTACCAGCGCCATAAAATAATACAAACAATAAATTTTCTAAACAAGCAAATCCCAATGAAGAAAATGTAGTATATACAATAGCATCGTATTTTTCATCAAATTCTTTATTATTATAACAAAAATATCTAACTACAATCCACTTAAAGAATTCTTCTATCAAAGCAACGCCAAAGAAAACTGACAAAAACAAAGTTATATAATTCGAATAATTATCTGTTGAAAAAAAGTTATCTAAAGAAACCTCTAATATAAATACAGGTATAACTGTTAATACCCCAAACCAAAAAATTTTTTTAAGTAATTCTCTAGGTTCACTATTTTTATCTTTACCATATATATATTTTAATATAAAAATAATAGGAATTACCGCAATTAATACTAATATTCTCATAACATTAACTCCTCTATTATTAATATAACATAAATATAAAAAAAAGACTACTAAGTAGTCTTTAAATTATTTAATATCAATAGTTTTTTTAGATGATTTTTCTTCTGTTTTAGGTATAGTAATTTTTAACATTCCTTTAACAAATTCAGCATCAATATTTTCTAAATCAACATCACTTCCTAAATTAAATGATCTAGAAAAAGTACCACAAAATCTTTCTCTTCTAATATAATTCTTACTCTCATCATTCTCTTCTTTTTCTTTTGAAGCTGTAACAGTAAGAACATCCTTATCTACTTCTATAGAAATATCTTTCTTATCATATCCAGGAATATCCATTTCTATATTGTATTTACCATCTTTTTCATAAATATCACATTTCATTTGATTGCTTCTACTAAATCTATCTACAGAAGGAATAAAATCATCAAAAAAATCATCAATATCATATCTTTTTGGCATAAATCTCATATTCATTACCGTCCTTTCAATTATAAGTATAGCACTATTTTAGCAATTGTCAATATCAATTGCTAAAATTCTCTAAAACTTGACAAAAAAACTTATCATTTATGATAAGTTTCATTATTTAATATTTTAAAACATCTATATATTTGTTCTAATAATATTAATCTAAACAACCCATGTGGAAAAGTCATCTTTGAAAAAGATAATTTATAATTAGATAAAGATTTTACATCATCATGTAATCCATAACTACCACCAATAATAAAAGTAATACAATTATTAGTAATAAATGTTTTATCTATTTTATCAGCTAATTCTATAGAACTAATATTATTTCCTTCTATTTCCAATGTAATAATATAATCTTTAGAATTAATATTTTTTAATATTAATTCCCTTTCTCTATTAATATCACTATCCATAACTTCAATAATTTCTATTTTATGATATTTATTAATCCTTTTAATGTAATCTTCAATTCCATCTTTTAAATAATTTTCCTTAATTTTACCAACACAAATTATTTTTATCATATTTCCTCCTAAAGAAAGCAGAAATAATTTATTTCTGCCATTATATTTCTATAAAATCTGTAATATCATTTTGAGAAGTAACTATAATATTGTTAACATGTTTATTATCATCTTCTAATCTAGTAATTAATTCATTATATGCTAAATCACTAGTATTATTTTTTTCAGATAAATGAGCAAGTAAAACATAATCAGTATTTTTACCAACAAACATGCTAATATATCTACTTGCATCATAATTAGATAAATGACCTTTATCACTATAAATTCTTTGTTTTAAATGAGACGGATAAGGGCCATTAGTAAGCATTTCTATATCATGATTACTTTCCATTATATATAAATTTTTATTTTCTAATTTTTTATAATACTTTTGGTTAATATAACCAGTATCAGTAATTTGAACCATGGAGCTATGATCATCATATAAAATAAAGCCTCTAGAATCAACAGCATCATGACTAGTTTTAATAGTTTCAATTTTAATATCACCAACACAAAAATCATCATCATCAATTAAAACATATTTTTTTATAAAACTTAACTCTTTTAACATACCTTTAGTCAAATATACAGGAATATCATTCTTTTTCAAAAAAACTTCTAATCCTCCAACATGATCTTTATGTGTATGTGATATAAGTATACCATCTAAGCTACTAGCATCTACATTTATTTCCTTTAATTTATTTGTAACATATTTACAAGTATTACCCAAATCAATTAATAATCTTGAATTGTTACTTTCAACATATGTGGTATTACCTTTACTACCACTACCTAAAACACAAACCTTCATTAGTATAAAGTAAGTGGATCAAATGCAGTATAATTCCAAGTAGCAGGACTTCCATGAGAAACAGCAAAATGCAAGTGAGTTCCACCAGTAGGATTATAAGAAGAAGGTATAGGATAAACATTTCCAGTATTACCCATAGTTCCTATCTTAGTTCCTCTTTCCACTGTATCTCCATCTTTAACATTAACATAAGTCATATGCATATATATAGTATATAAATTATTAATGTTATGATTTATAATAACATAATTACCTCTACCACCATTACATGAAGTATATCCTGGAGAACATCCCATTCTAGCTTGAACTATAGTACCATTGTTAGCAGCATAAATATTACTACCATGTCCAGGTCCTGTTATATCAATAGCAGCATGCATAGTTCCCCATCTATACCCATAATAAGTAGATATAGTATAAGGTCTCTCTGTAGGCCATGCCCAATAATCCAAATCTGCTATATGTCTAGCCTTTCTACTTCCTTTAACAATTATTTTACTAACAGACGGTGTTATTTCTACAGAAGAAACGTTTCTAGAATCCATAAGTTGTCCATTAATATATTGTAATTTCTTAGTTACTCTATCCATTCCATCTTCTCCATTTTGTATAGTTTCTTCATAAACAGTTAATTGTTTTTCATCGTACTGAGTTTCAATAGAATAATGATGAACTTCATCACTAACGCTATGGACAACTTCCTCCACACTAACAACTGGATTTACAAGTCCTACAACAACTTCCTGTCCTGCATATAGTAAAGTATTCTCACTATTAAAAGAAGGATTTGCAATTAGAAATTCATTAACATTCAATTTATTTGCATTAGCAACATCACTAATAGTATCTCCCTCTTTTACTATATAAGTACCCTGTTTATCAGTAGTATTATATAAAAGATATTTAGATAAATCTTCACTATTAGTAAAGATTAAATTATCAGTAGAAACATAATCATTTTTATAAGTTATTTCCTCTTCTAATCCAATACTTTCAATCATAGTCCCAGTTTCTTTAATTTCTGCTTGAGTACCATTAACATAATTATCGTACTCTTCTTCTCCAACAAAGGCTCTAATCATTTGATCAACAGCTTCATCAAAAATATCTTTATTTAAAACATAGATAACTTTTTCTTTATAATCTTCTTTTTTTGGATTATTAATCATAACTTTAACACATTTAATAGTAAATTTTTTCTTATTTATTAATTTATTATAAACATCAGCATTAGTATCATAACTATTATTATAAGTATAAACTTTTTTTACAGTAACTCCATCAGGTAAATATACTTTATTAACACCATACTTATCTTTTATAGATTTTTCTTTATCATTAATAAAATCATCAAACTCTTTATCGTCAGATACAGTACCAATAACACCACCATCTAAATAAACCTTATAAGCCACTAATGCTTGATTGCTTTTTTTATCAGTAAAACCAAAAGTAAAAACTACTACAGATATTATTATAATTAAGACAATAGATGTAATTGACATCTTATTTTGCAATATTACCACCATCCCTTTTTATTGACAAAAACGTAGAAGTTCGCTTTTTAAAAAGCAAGTCTACAATACCAGTAGGCCCATTACGATGCTTAAGTAGAATTACCTGTAATGGACTAGGAATAGAATCATCTTGAACCCCTTCAACTTCAGGAGCATGCAATGCTGCAACTATATCAGCATCCTGCTCTATTGAACCAGATTCTCTCAAATCACTAAGTACTGGTTTTTTATCTTCTCTTTTTTCAACACTTCTAGATAACTGAGATAAAGCAACTACTGGAACATTAAGCTCTAAAGCCAAAGTTTTTAAACTTCTAGATATTTCAGAAACCTCTTGTTGCCTACTACCAGCATATTTACCAGAAGAATCAATCAATTGTAAATAATCTATAATTACAAGGCCCAATCCTTCACCTTGAGTAGCTAACTTCCTACATTTTGCTCTAATCTCAGAAGGAGTTACTCCACCATTATCATGAAAATACATATTTGTATCAGATAATTGACTCATAGCCTCGTTTACTCTTCTCCAATCATCATTTTCCAATCTACCTGTTTGTAACTTCTTATTATCAACTTGACCCAAACTACTAATCATTCTCATTATTAATTGTTCGGCTGGCATTTCCAAAGAAAATATAGCTATATTCTTTTTAGTAGACTTCGCAGCAGCACAAGCTATATTCAAAGCAAAAGCCGTTTTACCAACAGCTGGTCTTGCTGCTACTATAACTAATTGTGTAGGGTGAAGACCTTCTGTAATAGAATCTAAGTCCATAAATCCAGTTGTTAACCCAGTTACTTTACCTTTATTTTTAGCTAAAGTTTCCAAATCTTCTTGAGTCTTTAACAACACATCCTTAACATTTCTAAAATCTTCAGTTTTTCTAGTTCGCGTTACATTTAATATATTTTTCTCAGCATTATCCACTACATCTGCTAATTCTATATTAGGATTATTAGCTTCAGCAATAATATTAGTAGCAGTTTCTATCATTTTCCTAAGAGTATATTTTTCTACTACTATATCAATATAATAATTAATATTAGCCCCTGTTGCAACCCCATTAACTATCTCTGTTAGATATTCAACACCACCTACTTGATTAATAAGATTTTTATCAACAAGTTCTGCCACAACAGTATCTATATCGACAGGTTTTCTATCCTCAAACAAATTCTTTATAGTACCAAAAATAACACCATTTTTATCAAGATAAAAAAATTCTTTATCAACTTCTTCACAAGCTTGTTGCAACGCCCCATAAGACCAAAAAACACTACCAATTAGTCCTTTTTCAGCCTCCAAATTATGAGGTAATCCATTATTCATAGCCTCACCTACTTCTCTATAAGTTCAATATCTAATTCCCCTATTACTTTCTTATGTAATTCTACTTTAACCAAATGATGCCCCAAACTACTAATAGAACCATCAATCTTTATTTTCTTCTTATCTATATTATACCCTTTATTATTTAATTCTTCTGCTATTTGTTTAGAAGAAATACTACCAAAAACCTTACCATTATTACATTTAACAATAAATTTCAATTTTTCTTTATCTAATTTACTTTTAATTTTATTAGCTTCTTTAATATCACTAGCTTCTTTCTCTTTAATATTTTCTAAATCTCTGTCTAATCTATCAGAGCTAGTTTTAGTATATTTAACAGCATATCCATTTTTAATAAGATAATTTATTGCATACCCATCACTAACTTCTTTTATTTCATTAACTCTACCTTGCTTTTTTAAATCCTTAATAAAAATAACTTTCATACAAAAACACCCACCTTCTTATAAATAATTATACTATTTATAAGTAATTATGTAAACAAAATTACAGCCAAATAACTAGTATTTTTCATAAATATAAACTATAATATTAGAAAAAGGAGGCAATTATGAACACACTAAATAATATTAAAACAATAGCCCATAGAGGAGTACATAACAATATAGATATACCAGAAAATTCTCTTTTAGCATTTAAAAAAGCAAAAGAACAAAATCTCCCAATCGAATTAGATATACAATTAACAAAAGATAATCAAATAATAGTATTCCATGACTATAATTTAAAAAGAATGACTAATATAGATAAAAATATCAAGGATTGCACTTATAAAGAATTATCTAAAATAAAATTATTAAAAACAAAAGAAAAAATACCTCTATTAAAAGAAGTATTAAAATTAATAAATGGCAAAGTATTATTAGATATAGAAATTAAAAACATCAAAAATAAGAAAGAATTAATAAATATACTATTACAAGAATTAGAAACATACAAAGGAGAGTATATAATAAAATCTTTTAATCCTATAATAATACACAAAATTAAGAAACAAAAGAAAAATATTGATTGTGGATTATTATTAGCAAACAAATACAAACATAAACTAACAAAACTACTAATATTAAATAATCTAACACTAAAATATTGCAATCCAGATTTTCTAGCTATATCAAAAAAATTAACAAACAATAATAAAGTATTAAAGTTTCAAAAAGAAAAACCTGTACTAATTTGGACCATAGATACAGAAGAAGATTATAATAAATATAGTAATGAATATATATGTATTTGTAACAAAAAACCAGGGAGCAAAAAAACTACCATATGGTAGTTTTTTATCTTGTCCTCCCAGAAACAGCTTGATTAGGGCTAATAAAAGTTCTATCTTCACTTGAAGAATAAGCAGTTCTTCCACCTTCAGCATTAGTATATCTTTTTAAACCTACTTTTAGACGTTCATCAGAAACAAAAGCATCTATTTTTTTATCAACTTCCGCTGAAGTCATAGATGTAATCTTAACTTCTCCAGGATATTCTGGCAAAGAAACACTCATATCAACTATTCCATGCTGATCATTAAGAGGTAAAACGGAAGAAAAAATAATTTCATCTGGAAATTTATTATCACCCTTCCCCCTTAAATATCTAACAGTATCAAAACCAAATCTCTCCATCTTTGTAAATTCTTTACATTTCCAATTTCTATCCCAAGCAGTCTTAGCATCATTTAAAGAAGTAATTATTTCAGATCTAGGTGAAGCTGATGCAACATTTCCAGGAGCAACAATCGTTCTTTCTTCTGACATATAATGAACGCCAAATTTATCATAAGAATCAGCAGAAAGAACAAAAACTGCTCCGTTTTCCTTAAAATTAGAAATAGGATTTTCTTGCAATATTTTTGCACTTCCAACAATTATAGAACCATCTTCCTTAACACTGATAACGCTCTGATCTATATTCCTTTTTTCCCATTGAAAATCATCCGCTCCACGATATTGTTCATTTTTACCAACAACAAGGAACTCTAAAGTATGTGCATCTAGAATAGAAACAGAAAAATTTCTATCTCCTATATTAACAGAAAACCCTTTATCTTCAGCATACACAGTATATTCTTCATCATTTCGTAATGCACCTAATTCATGCATAGAACTTCTAAAATTGCCCAAAATTCTAGAAAATGCAGGATTTTCTAAAAATTTAGAATCTAAACCTAATTTCATAATATTATTTGTAAAATCGTTTTTAAATTCTTTTAATGTCATAAAATATAACCTCCTTAACTTTCAACATTATTATACCACAAAAAAAGAGTATTCTTTAAAAACTACTCTTTATTTACAAATTATTTACAAAATGGTATAAAGCCCATGAATCTTGCTAACTTAACTTGTTTAGCTACTTCTCTTTGATGCTTTGCACAAGTACCAGTAAATCTTCTAGGTAAAATTTTACCACTTTCACCAATATATTTACTTATAATTGTTACATCTTTATAATCTACAGGCTTCCCAGCACACATATGACATATTTTTTTTCTTTTCTTACGAAATTCTGCCATTATTTATTCCTCCTTTATTAAAAAGGTAAATCATTATCGCTAATTTCTATAGATTCTCCAAAACTCTCAAATGGATCCTTTTCTACAGAAACACTCTCTGTATTATCATTTGAAACAGGATAACTAGGTTCAGGCATAGAATCAAATGGATTTGATTCAGAATTATTACCTTGACCAGAATTCTTAGATTCTAAAAATTGAATATTATTAGCTAAAACTTCTGTAACATAAACCTTTTTACCTTCATTATTATCATAATTTCTAGTTTGTATTCTTCCATCAACAGCTATTAATCTTCCTTTAGTAATATACTTAGCAAGATTTTCAGCTTGTTTATCCCAAACAACACAATTTATAAAATCAGTATCTCTTTGTCCTTGTTGATTGGTATAATTTCTACTAATAGCAATAGAAAACTGACAAACAGCTCTACCACTAGAAGTATATCTTAATTCAGGATCTCTAGTTAATCTTCCAATTAAAATTGCTTTATTCATATTCTAATCTCCTATTTATCCATATTTAACACAATGTATCTTAAAACATTTTCATTAATTTTAGCTACACGATCAAATTCATTAACACATTTATCATTCTTAGCTTCCACATTATATAAATAATAAAAGCCAGATTTATGTTTCTTTATCTCATAAGCAAATTCTTTTTGTCCTAATTCCTTAGATAAAGTAATAGTAGCTTTATTACTTGTTAAAGTTTTCTCTAATTCTTTAACAACATTATTTCTAGTATCTTCATCTACATCTGGTTTTACTATAAACATAATTTCATATTTATACATAAATACACCTCCTCTTGGTCTAAAACGGCTCTAAATAGAGCAAGGAGCTTTCGCTCTGACACATATTATAACAAAATTTCTATCTATTGTA
>CACXFI010000064.1 GCA_902766875.1 uncultured Erysipelotrichaceae bacterium
ATATTTGCTATCCATATTTTATTTTCTAATAATTTTACTTTATAATATATATAATTATTTATTTTTAATGTTACTAATAAAACTATAGTATTAGTAATATATAAAATTATATTATTAATAAATAAATTATTAAAGGCTTTGTCACTAATTATATTTATAGTACTTATATTTATTTTAGAAACTAGTAAAAATATTATATTACTTATTATAGATGTTATAAATACTAATAATAAGATTTTATTAGTTTCTTTTTCTCCTTCTTTTTGAATTAAAAAATTTGAACAAACAAATATTGTGGCTATAACTATTATTCCTAAATTAATATTCAAATTTGATATAGAAATCGATTTAGTTATCATGATATTGCCAAAAATTGTAGCTATCATTAACCAAATATATATTCCTTCTTTATTATATTTTTCATATAGTATTATAATTGATGCGAAAGAAATTATTATTTCACTTAATAATAAAAGCGTGTTCATTTTCTCACCTTCTTTTTAGGGAGATTTTTTTCTATTATTATAGAATATAATAATATTATTATAATTCTTATTATATATGATACAGTTGTTATAAATAATATGTCTATTAGTTTTTCTGTTAGGCTATATGTTGTAATATTATATATTAATAGATCGATAGCCGTTATTATGCTTCCTAATATTATTAATGTGTAAAAATTGTTTGGATATATATCTTTTAATTTTTCTTTTAGCTTAAACATTATATATAAACTTAATGTTAGTGTTATGGGATATGACAATAAATTTATGTAATTAATTCCAAATGTATTTTGGATATTTATTGCATTATTATCTGTTACTGATGGAATGTATCCAGTTGTTAGCATTATTAATAACATAGGTATAACTAAAATTATTATATTTTTTGTTAATATATCTTTCATTTTTATATTTTTGTTCTTTTCTATATAATAATATAATATAGGTATAATTGTAGAATATATTACAATATTAGCATTTATATTCATACCTATAAAACTTATATTTCTAAATGATAATATATATGATATTATAATAATAAATATTATATACATGTTCATTAATAATTTATTGTTTTTATTAACTATTAATAAAAATCCAATTGTTGATATTAACAAAATAATTAATAATAATAATTCATTCATAATATCCATCCTTTTTCTTCTTTTTATCATTATATCATATTGTTTTAAGAAACAAAAGCGTATTTTTGTTTTTTATTAAAATTATTGATTTTTACTTATATTTTAATGGTTGCTCTTTTTTAAAAAGATAAATTGTATCATATTTATATTATAACTAAATACTCTTATTACTAAATTTATTCATATATTTATTTTTTATTCAAAAAAAAAGAATTATTCTTCTTCTAATTCTTCTTCAGATACAATGGTTAAATCACTTAAATCTTCTCCATCGTCTACATAATCATTATCGACACTTTCATCATAATTATCAGTTTCTTCTTCATCTGTTATTTCTTCCTCTGTTGTTTCTGATTTTTCATCTTCGTCCTCTTCAATTTGGATTTTTACAATGTGTTTTTCTTTTAAATCCCATTTACCATCATCTAGTAGAATAAATTCTTTTGATGTTGTTAGTGATTCAAAAAAATCTGCTATTAAATTTTGATAATCCTTTTCTTTTAATTCAAGTAAATTACATACTTCTTTAAATAAATCTGCTGTATTCATTGGTTTCTTTTTTTCTTGAAGATACATTTCTGCAATTTTTGTATAAGATAACAATTCTAAATCTTCTTTTTTCATGCTTTTTAAACTCATTTTTTCCTCCTATAAGTATATTATTTCTAATAAATTATTATATTATATTTTATTTTTGTATTTAGTTTATTATATTTATCTATTTTATTTATGTTTTATATAATTCTTCTAATTCATGCAATCTATATTAGATAATATAGCATTGAGCCTAGTTTTGTCAATATCTTATTTTAAATTTACTTTATTATTGATATTAACATTTATTTTTTTACAAATACTTATATTTATTATATTTTTTTGATAATCTATTTGTTTCTATATAATTCTTTTATTTCTATTCTATAAATATATTCTGAATTACTATCTAACATTTTATATTTAACTTCAATTATATTATCTTCTAACTTTATATATTTAGTTCTTATTGGTAAATTTATTGATAAATCTTGGTCTTTTAAATAATAAATTATATCTGTTTCTTTTTCAATATTTAGTTTTATTAAGTTTAAGAACTCGTTATTTTCTCTTTTTATTATTAGTTCTTCTTTGTTAATTATTATATTAGTTTTAATATCATCTTCATAATATGTTATTTTATTCTTTATTTTTATTCCTTTTTCTTCTATGTTTGTTTTTGTTTTTTCAGATTTATTATATATATATCCTTTTATTTGTATTTTCGTTTTTATCACTCCAAATCAGCTGTTTTTCATTATATCATATTTTATATAAAAACAAAACATATTTTTGGTTATTTTAGGAATAATAATTCTAGAGATTTTATTTTGAAAAAGGAATTGATTATTATGTCTAAATTTAAAAGATTTTTTAAAAAAATTTTTGTTTTTTCTGGATGGTTTTTTGTTTTGTTTTTATTAATAAATTTTTGCTTTTATATTTATTGTCTTTTATTAGATGCACCTTATATTAATCAATCTCAATCTTATTATTTGTATGATAATAAAGATAATCTTTTGTTTAGCGATAGTGATCAATGGATAAATATTTCAGATATTAGTGATAATTTAATTTTGGCTACTGTTGATACAGAAGATAAATTATTTTATTATCATTGGGGATTTGATTATTTTAGAATTTTGAAGGCTATTGGAGTAAATATCAAATCTAAAAGCTTATCTGAAGGAGCTTCTACTATTACACAGCAGTATGCTAGAAATTTATTTTTAAATTACAATAAAACTTGGTCTAGAAAATTTGATGAAGCTTTTTTGGCTTTTAGATTAGAAGCACATTATAGTAAAGATGAAATTCTTGAAGGTTATCTTAATACTATAAATTATGGTGGCGTTTATGGAGTTGAAAATGCTAGCTATTATTATTTTGGTCATAGTGCAAGTTCTTTATCTTTAGCTGAAGCTAGTATGTTAGCTGGCATTCCACAAAGTCCTAATAATTATTCTCCTTATGTTAATGAACAATTGGCTAAAAAAAGGCAGAAAATTGTTTTGGATTCTATGGTTAATAATGGTGATATTACAGAAGAACAATCAATTGATGCTTTTGAGGAAGATTTAGTTTATAATAAAACTGATAATAATAAATATTATGATAATTTATTATATTTTAGAGATTCTGTTATGGAAGAGCTTAACAATCTTAAAACAATTCCTAATTCTCTTATTGATACAGGTGGGTTAAAGATATATACAACTTTGGATAGTGATGCTCAATCTTATTTGGATAGTGCAGTTTCAGAAAATATGAATGATGTGAATAGTGATTTACAGATATCTGGTGTTATGCTTGATCCAAATGATGGTGGAGTATTAGCTCTTATTGGTGGTGTTGATTATAATTCAAGTGTATATAATCGTGCTACTAAATCTGTCAGACAAGTTGGTTCTACTATGAAACCTATTTTATATTATTCAGCCTTAGAAAATGGATTTACTTCAGCATCTAGTTTTATAAGTGAAAAGACTACTTTTTCTTTCTCTAATGGAGATACTTATACTCCTAAAAATTATAATGACTCATATGCTAATAAAGCAATATCTATGGGGGCTGCTATTGCTTATTCTGATAATATATATGCTGTTAAAACTAATCTTTTTTTAGGAGAAGATATTTTGGTTAAAACTGCTAAAAATTTAGGAATATCTAGCGAACTTAAACCTTTGCCTTCGCTTGCTCTTGGAACTGAAGAAATCAGTCTTATTGATATGGTTAATGCATATTCTAGTTTTGCTAGTTTAGGTTTTAAGAATAATTCTCATTTTATTAAAAGAGTCGAAGATAAAGATGGTAATATTCTTTACAATTTTGATACTTACAGGCAGAAAATACTTGATAAGAGTATATGTTTTATACTGAATGAAATGCTAACTTATACTTATGATTCTAGTTTTATTGATTATAATTATCCTACTGTTATTAGTTTGTTGCCTAATATAACTAATAAATATTCGATAAAGACTGGTACTACTAATACTGATTTATTGGTAATTGGTTATAATAAAAATGCTGTTTTGGGTATTTGGGAAGGATATGATGATAATAGAAAAATTAAAAATGAGGATAATGGTATTCATAAAAAGATATGGATATCTACTATGGAAAAGTATCTAGCTAATAAAAATAACGATTGGTATGATAAACCTGATGATGTGGTTGGTGTTTTAGTTGACCCAATTTCTGGTGGTGTTACAGATATAGAAAATAAAAAATCTAAAGTATTTTATTTTTTAGCTGGTACTGAACCTAAAGATAAAAATGAAAATGATTTAGAAATGGTTTGGAAGGAAAAAAAGGAAGAGAATATTGAATATTAAAAAGGAAGCTTTAATTGCTTCCTTTTTGTATCTTTATTGTTATTTGATATTCATTATCTAAATCTAATTCACTCATTTGAAGTTTAGTTCCTGTTGGATCTATTTCTGATATTGCTTTTCTAACCAATGGAACTAATTCATTTACATTATTATTTGGCACAGGATTTGATACTGGTTGATTAAAACTTTGTTGATCTATAAATCCAGGTAATGGATTTCCTGTTGGTTGAGGCATAGTGACTTCTGGTTGAAGTGGTGCAATTACTTGATCTGGTTGAGTAAATGGATTTTGTGGTGCTTCAACAGGATTTAAATTTGATGACATGTTGTTAGTATCTAATGGTGTTGCTCCTGGTACTTGAATGTCATTATTTGGTACTTGATTAAAATCTAAATTTGGAGATACTGGTTGAGGTTGATTAAACTCATTATTACCTTGAGGTGTTTGGGAAAAATTATTATTTAAATCAAATGGTGCATTATTAGTATTCATATTTAAATTTGATGTTTCTGGGGCAGCAGGTATGTTAACTTGTAAATTATCTTGAGTTGGTGCTACTGGTATACTTTGTTCAGCACCATTTGATGGCATATCCCATGGGTTAACGTTGTTCTCTTGAGGTGCTGCTCCTGGCATAGCAAGTGGTTCTTGTGTAGGAGCTTGTTGCCCATTATTATTCTCTGTAGGTGCACTCCATGGATTTAGTTCCATATTTGTTTTTTCATCTTCTAATGAAGGGAAGAAGTTGTTATTTTGTGTTTGTACTTCTTGTTGTGGTGGTTGTGCCTGTGGTAATGGTGTTTCTGGAATAATTCCAGCTGGTTGATTATTTAATGTATTATAATTTTGTTCATTCATTTTATTATCATCTCCTATATTAAATATACTTTGCAAGTTATCTTTATTATTTATACTACTTTTATAATTATTTTGTATTAATTCTTCTGTTAATTTTACAGTCAATTTGTTTGTTATTATTTTTTGTAATACTTCTTTTTGGCTTTCAAAATTATTAAGTTGAAGAATTGTTCTAGCATGTCTTTCAGAAATTTGATTATTTAATACTGCATCTTGTACTTCTGGAACTAAATCTAATAATCTTATTTTATTGGATATCGTAGTTTGAGTTTTACCTATTTTCTTTGCTAATTCTTCTTGGGTTATATTTTCAATTTCTAGAATTTTTTTATAAGCTTTAGCTTCTTCTATAGCATTTAAATTCTTTCTTTGGATATTTTCAACTAAAGCTATTTCAGCACTTGTTTGATCATTTATATTCATTATTATGGCAGGGACAGTTTCCATTCCCAATAATTTTGCTGCTTTGTATCTTCTTTCACCTGCAATTATCTCATATTTTGCATCAAATGGTCTTAAAGTTAAAGGTTGAATTATTCCATATTGTTTGATAGAATCGGCTAATTCTCCAATATCTTGATCATTAAATATCAACCTAGGCTGATATTTATTAGGAATTATATCTTCAACTCTAACTTGGACAATTTGATTTGTTATATTCATATTGTCCCTTCTTTCTATTCTCTTTATTATCTCCCTATTATATATGATACTATATTTTTTTTGTTTTTACAATATAATATTTAAAAAAACTTCAAGTCTGAAGTTTATTTTAATAATTTGTTTTTTATTTCTTTATATGCTCTTGGATATTTTATTTCTGTTTTTTTTGTTTTTTTGAATTTTAATAATGTTCTAATACTATTTTCTATTGGAAGATTAAATACTTTTTTTTCTATTAACTCTATATTTAGTATTTTAAAATAATTTTTTATATTTGTTAATTCTTCTTCTACATTACCTTTCATAGATATTTGATATCCATTTATTCTTAGTAATGGTATTGAATATTCTAAAAGATGGGGTAGAGGTGCTACTGCTCTTGATACTACTATATCATATATTTCCCTATTTTTTTTACTATATTCTTCTGCTCTTTCATTAATTACTTTTATTTTTTTTAGATTTAATTTTTTTATTACTATATTTAAAAAATTACACTTTTTTAATGTAGCATCTAATAATGTTATTTCTAATTCTGGATAAAATATTTTTAAAACAATTCCGGGGAATCCTGCTCCAGTTCCTATATCACAAATATTTTGGTTTTTTAAATTTATTATTTTTGTTATAGTTAAACTATCATAAAAATGTTTTAGATATACTTCTTTTTTTTCTGTTATAGCGGTTAAGTTGTACTTTTTATTTTCCTCTATTAATAATTGATAGTATTCTTCTAATTTCTGAAGTTTTTCTTCTGTATAATTAATATTTAATTTTTCTAATTCTTGTTTAAATTCTTCTTTATTCATTATAATTCTTCCTTAAATATACCATTAATATTGAAATGTCTGATGGATTTACTCCACTAATTCTAATAGCTTGTCCTATTGAATTCGGTCTTATTTCTTCTAATTTTTGCCTAGCTTCACTTGCTAAATTTTTTATTTTTGAATAATCAATATTACTTGGGATTTCTTTTTCTTCATTTTTTAACATTTTTAATGCTTCTCTTTCAGTTTTTAATATGTATCCTTCATATTTTATTTGTATTTCTACTTGTTCTTCTACTTCTTTATTATAATTAGAAATTAACAAATTGTTTTCTTTTAATTTTTCTATAGTTATTTCTGATCTTTTTAATAGATTGTATAATGTTATACTATCTTTTAAAACGGGAGTCTTTAATTTTATTAAAATATTATTAGTGGTTTTTGTTGGAGTTATTTTTGTTTCTTTTAATGTTTGTTTTAATCTTTCTATGTTTTCTTTTTTTTCTTGAAATTTTTTATATTTTTCTTTTGGTATTAATCCTACTTTATAACCATATTCTCTTAATCTTAAATCTGCATTATCATGTCTTAATAATAACCTGTATTCAGCTCTAGAAGTTAACATTCTATATGGTTCTGTTGTTCCTTTTGTTATAAGATCATCAATTAAAACTCCAATATATGCTTCATTTCTTTTTAAAATTAGTGGTTTTTTATTTTCTATTTTTAATGAAGCATTAATTCCAGCAATTAAACCTTGACATGCTGCTTCTTCATAACCACTAGTTCCATTTATTTGACCTGCTGTAAATAAATTCTTTAGTATTTTTGTTTCTAGAGATGCTGTTATTTGGGTAGGATATATTGCATCATATTCTATGGCATATGCATATTTTAGAATTTTAGCATTCTCTAATCCAGATAGACTATGAACCATTAATTCTTGTATATCTTCTGGCATACTGGTAGAAAATCCTTGTAAATATATGTCATCATAAAACAAACTTTCTGGTTCTAGGAATAGTTGATGTTTTTCTTTATCTTTAAATTTTGTTATTTTATCTTCAATGGAAGGACAATATCTGGGACCTATTCCTGTTATATCATTTAAACCACCATACATACTTGATTTATTTAAATTATCTTTAATTATTTTATGTGTGTTTTCATTTGTATATATTAAGTAACATGGTTCTTGATTTTCTATATTATATTGCGGTTCTATATCATATGAAAATGTATATTGTTTTTTATCTCCATCTTCTTGTTTTGTTTTAGAAAAATCTATAGTATCTCTTTGTATTCTCGGTGGAGTTCCTGTTTTTAGTCTAAGAATTTTAAAACCATAATCTTTTAATTTATCACTTAAATGTAGAGATGTTTTTTCTCCATTTGGACCACTTCTAGTTCTAGTTGATCCTCTTAATATATCTGCTTTTAAATAGGTTCCTGTTGTTAAAATTACACATTTTGAATATATTTTAGTGTTATCTTCTAAATTTATTCCTTTTACTATATTATTATCTACAATTAAATCTTCAACCATTCCTTCTAATAAATCTAGATTTTTTTGCTTTTTTAAGGTTTTTAACATTTCTTTAGGATATGTAACTTTGTCTGCTTGAGCTCTTAAAGAGTGAACGGAAGGACCTTTAGATGAATTTAGCATTTTCATTTGAATTAATGTTTTATCAGCATTAATTCCCATTTCTCCACCTAAGGCATCTATTTCCCTTACAATTATTCCTTTGGCTGATCCTCCTATAGAAGGATTACATGGCATTGTTGCAATATTTTTAATATTTCCAGTAACAAGTAGGGTAGAGTGACCAATTCTTGATGATGCTAATGCTGCTTCACAACCTGCGTGTCCTCCACCTACAACTATTATTTCGTAATCTTTAGACATAATTTCACCGCTTTTCTTTCGACTTTTATATTCTACCATATATCTTAAAAAAAGAAAATAGAAGTTGTTAACTTCTATGTTTTTATTTTCCTAAGCAAAATTTACTAAATAAATTATCTAATAATTCTTCTGTATAAGTTTCTCCAATAATTTCACCTAATGTATTCCAAGCTTCTTTTATTTCTAATTCTACTATATCTATTGGATCATTATCTTTTATTGATTTTATAGAGTTTTCTATATTTTTTAATGATTTTTTTAATAATGCTATACTTCTAGCATCACTTAGATATGTTAAATCTTTTGTTTCTATTTTTTCTAAATTAAATAATTCTATTATCCTATTTTTTAAATCTTCTATTCCAGTATTGTTTTTTATACTCATTTTTATTATATTTTCTGGTAGTTTTTTATAATTTAATTTATTGGGAAGATCTGTTTTATTTACTAATATTATGTGTTTTTTTGTTTTGATTTTTTCTAATAAATTTATATCTTCTGGGGTTAATTTTTCATTGTTATTTAATATATATATTATTAGATTTGCTTTTTCTATTGTATCTAAACTCTTTTCTACTCCTATTTTTTCTACTATGTTATCTGTTTTTCTTATTCCTGCTGTATCTATTATATTTAATAGTATTCCATTTAATAATATTTTTCCTTCTACTATATCTCTAGTTGTTCCTTCTATATCTGTTACTATTGCTTTTTCTTCATTTAATAAATTATTTAAAAGACTACTTTTACCCACGTTTGGTTTTCCTATAATAGCTACATTAATACCTTCATTAATTATTTTATTATCATTTGATTTTTTGATTATTTCTTGTAATTCAGATTTAAATTCTAATAATTTAGGTTTTATGCTTTCATTTGTTAATACTTCTATGTCTTCATATTCAGGGTAATCTATATTTACTTCTATATTTGATATTATTGGTATTAAATCATTTCTTAAATTTTTAATCATATTAGATACTTGGCCATTTAATTGATTTATTGATAATGTTCTTGCTGATTCTGTTTTAGCTTCTATTAGATTCATTATTGCATCTGCTTCTATTAAGTCTATTCTGCCATTTAAAAAAGCTCTTTTAGTAAATTCTCCTGGTTCTGCTAATCTAGCACCATTTTCAATTAATAATTCTAATACTTTATTAGTTGTAGAAATACCACCATGACAATTTATTTCAACTATATCTTCTTTTGTAAATGTTTTAGGTGATTTCATTATTGTTACTAGTACTTCATCTATTTCTTTTGTTTTATCAATTATTTTTCCATAATGAATTGTATGTGATGGTACTTTTGTTAGATCTTTTCCTTTAAATAATTTATTTACTATATTAATACTATCTGTTCCACTTACTCTAATTATTGATATAGCACCTATTCCTAGAGCTGTAGAGATTGCTACTATTGTATCTTCCATAATTTCACCTTTTTCTTTTTATTATTTTTGCTTTTGTTTATTTTAACATAAATTATATTATTTTTAAATAATAATTAAAAAGAAGCTATTATGCTTCTTTAGGTTTAATAACTACACATCTATTAGGTTCTTCACCTGTTGATTCTGTATAAACATATTTGTTATTAGATAATGCACTATGAATTATTCTTCTTTCATAAGAATTCATACTGTCTAATTTTGTTTCTACTTTTGTTTTAGAAACTTCTCTTGCTATTTTTTTAGCTAAAAATTCTAAATTTTTATCTCTTTTTTCACGATAATTTTCAACATCTACTGTCAAATTCATTTGTTTTCCTACTTGATTGTTTAGAATTTGTCTTAATATTAATTGTAGAGCTTGAATGTTTTTACCATTTTTTCCTATTAATATAGAATTGTTATCAGAATATATTTCAACACTAATTTTATCTTCTCTCTTTTTTATTTCTAAATTAGCTTCTATTCCCATAGATTTTAATATTGTGTTAATTATTTTTTTTAGATATGATGTTATTTCATTATATTTTATAACTTCTATTTTAACTAATTTTTTTAATAAAGTATTTTTTTCTTCTATGACTTTTATTACTAAATTTTCTTCGGTTGTATTTAATTCTTCTAAAGCTTTTGCTATAGCTTCTTCTTTTGTTTTTGCTTCAAATATTTGTTTATTCATAATTATTTCTCCTTCTTTTTAATTTTTTCTACCATTTTGTTTTGGAATATTGTAAATAAACTTGATGTAACCCAATATATTCCAATTGCTGCTGGTAGACTGAATGATGCTATTAATATAAATACTAACATAAAGTATATTGTGTATTTCATTTGTGATGCTTGTCCTGCAACTCCACTTTGATCTTTTAAAGTTTTTCTAAATGAAAAATAAGTTGTTGCTAGTATTAGTAAAATTAATAAAATATATAAATAATTATGATTTGTAAAAATGCCTACCATTGGTGTTGTTCCCATTTGTAATGTTAAAAAGTAATCTTCAAATATGGCAGGTGTTCTATTTATTGCTTCTAAGAAAGCTAATAATAGAGGTAATTGAATAAACGCTAATAAACATCCAGAGACAGGATTAATCTTATATTTTTGATATACTTGCATTAATTCTTGTGCTTGCATTGTTTGAGCTTCTTTTGTATCTTTGTTTTTATATTTTTTTTGGATTTTTTCAATTTCTGGTTGAGCTATTTTCATGTTTTCTGATTGCATAGCTGTTTTTTTAGTTATAGGCATTAATATTAATCTTATTATTAAACATGTTATTATTATTGAAAAACCATAATTTTTTATTTGAGTGCCTATTTTTATTATTAGCCATGCTAATGGTTTTACAAATAAACTTGTCCATAATCCTTCATAATTATTTAATGGTGTAAATTTTTCACAAGTTGGTAATTTTGAAATTTTTATATTATTTTCTTTATATATTTTTATTATATTTTTGTCTGTTGGTTTACATATTATATTTTCTGTTAAGGATTGTCCAGTTTTAGGATTTGTTATTACGTTTTTTTCACTATCTTTTAATGTTTTTGTACATCCTGTTAGTGTTAATATACATAATAATATTATTATAAATTTTTTAGTTTGTTTTTTCATTTTTTTCTCCTATCTTTTTAAATAAGTCTATTAGTTGTTCTTCTTTTTCTTTATATAATAATTCTAATATTTGTTTCTTTATAATTATAACATAATCATATGGTTTTTGTATATATAATTTATTTGTATCTATTATATTTTTTACCTGTCTTTTTATTTTATTTCTGATACCTGCTTTTCCTGTTTTTTTAGGAATACTTATCCCGTATCTATTTAGTTCTTTATTGTTTTTTTTGTAAAAAATAGAGTAATATTTATTTTTTATTGAGGTTTCATTATTTATTATTTTTGTAAATTCTGAACTTTCTTTTATTATCTCATTTTTTTTCATATAAACACATCCTTATATATAAAGAAAAAAGCCACTTTAGGTGGATTTTATTATTTACTTAATCTTTTTCTATTTTTTCTTCTTCTTTTATTTACAATCTTACCTAAACTTTTCATACGACTACGAAATCCATGTTTTTTGGATTTTTTTCTATTATTAGGTTGATAAGTTCTTTTCATTATAACACCTCCAAAGTCAAATGCTACTTTATTATATATGTTAAATAATTTATTGTCAATAAATTATATTAAAATATTTTACATTTATTTGTTTATTTGTTATAATTATTTAGGATAGAGGTGATATGTATGTTTGGTAATATAACAGCTGTTAGTAAAAATTTTGCTACTGTTATGATTGCTAGTAATGTTTCTGATGATATTCTTAATCTTAATGTTGTTTTTGAAGATAATAACAAAAAAATATTAGGTGAAGTAGAGGAAATAAATGGTAATACTGTTAATATTACGTTTTTAGGAGAATTTCATGAAGGAAAATTTTTTAGTGGTATAATTAGAAAACCAAGTTTATCAGCTAAAGTTAGGGTTATTAATAATGATGAACTAGGAGAATTAGTAGGTGCTAAAGATGACAAAACTATGACTTTAGGGTTATCTCCTTTATATAACGATTATCCTATTAAAGTTGATATAGATAAAATGTGGAGTAATCATAGTGCTTTCTTTGGTAATACTGGTAGTGGTAAAACTTATGGTGTTACTAGGGTAGTACAAAATTTATTTAGTATGCCTGATAAAATACCTTTTAATAGTAATATATTTATATTTAATAATACTGATGAATATGATAATGCCTTTAAGAATATTAATTCAATTAATGTAAATTATAATTATAAAATATATAGAACTAGTAGTGATGCTACTGAAAATATTGTTAAACTTCCATTATGGTTATTAAATGTTGATGATTATGCAAATATTTTAGATGTTACTGCTTATTCTCAATTAAGTGTTATTGAAAAGACTTTAAGTTTAGTTTCTGCTTTTGCTAGAGAAGATGAGGAATCTAAAAAATATAAAAATCATTTAATAGCTAAGGCTATAGTTTCTGTATTATATTCTAATCAAGTAAGTGCTAGAATAAGAGACCAAATTTTTACTATTTTAGAAGATTGTCATACTGAAGAGTTAAATCTTGATGTTGAAGTTCCTGGTGTTGGTTATACTAGAGAATTTAGAAAATGTTTTGATATAGATAGTCAAGGTCAATTTGTTGAAAGAATTCTTATTACTGAATATATAAAGAAATTTGTTGATAATGAGACAAAATGGAATGAAGATTATGTTCCTATATTTTATACATTAGATCAATTGGAAGTTGCTCTTAATTTTGCTTTAATTTCAGAAGGATTATTACTAAATGAAAAATCATATGCAGAAGGTACTGCTCTTAAAGTTAAATTACATACAATTAATAATAGTACTAATAGTAGATTCTTTAATTATGATAAATTTGTTACTATGAATGAATTTATCACTGATTTAATAATGGTTGGTAATGATAAAAGAGCTCAAATTATTAATTTTGTTCTAGATGATATCGATGATAGATTTGCTAAAAGTTTAGTTAAAGTTTATTCTAGACTTCTATTTAGATTTAGTAAAAGTTTGGACGATAGAGGATCTATGCCTATACATATTATGTTAGAAGAAGCTCATAGATATGTTCAAAGAGATACTGATTTAGATATTTTAGGTTATAATATATTTGAAAGAATAGCTAAAGAAGGTCGTAAATTTGGTTTAGTATTAGATTTAATTACTCAGAGACCTACTGAATTATCTGAAACAGTTATTTCGCAGTGTAGTAATTTCTTAATATTTAAAATTACTCACCCGTCTGATTTGGAATATATTAGAAAAATGGTTCCTAATATAAGTGCTGATGTAATTGAAAAACAAAAATCATTACAAGCAGGTACTTGTGTAGCTTTTGGAAATATGATGAAAATTCCAATGATTGTTAAAATGCAAATTGCTGATCCACCTCCAACAAGTGCTAATGCTTCTGTGTATAATAAGTGGATGATAGAGTGGAAAAAATAATTATTAAAACTCAAGTAGAATAAAGCTTGAGTTTTTTTATCAACATTATCAACAGGTGTTGATAACTTTTGATTGTTATTTATTTTTTATGCTTTTTTATGTTTATTTTCTAATTGTGGAAAAGTTATTTTTTTCTTTATTTTATAATATTCTATCCTGTTGATATATTGTTGATGTAATATATTTTTTGTTGTTGAATAAATATATTTATCAACAGATGCTGTTTTTTATTATTTAGTATCATATAAATTAATTTATTAACAGATTATTAATAAGTATAGACAAAACTTTTTTTTGTGTTAAAATGAATTTTAAGGAGGAGGCCAATTATGAATTATGATGAAATTTGGGAAAATTTTTTAATAAAAATTAAAGATTTGGTTTCTCCTTTTTCATATGAAACTTGGTTTACTGATACTAAATTAGTTAATATTAAAAATAATATTGCTACTATTATTGTACCAACCAATCTTCATAAAAAGCATTTAGCTGATAATTATAAAAATGAAATGGAAGGTGTTTTAAGTTCTATTACTGGAAATACTTTTAGTTTTGATTTTATTTTAGAGTCAGAAAATATAAATATTTTAAATTCTTTTGTTAATAATTCTGAATTTGAAGAAGATAGTTTTAGACAATCTTTTTCTGATGCAAATTTAAATCCTAAATATACTTTTGATAGTTTTATTGTTGGAGAAAGTAATAGATTTGCTTTTACTGCTTCTAGAGCTGTTGCAGAAAAACCTGGTAAGGCTTATAATCCTTTGTTTTTATATGGTAAGAGTGGTCTTGGTAAAACTCATTTAATGCAAGCAATTGGTAATTATATTATAGATAATACAAATAAAAGAGTGTTATATATATCTAGTGAAAAATTTGTTAATGATTTTATAAATGCTGTTAGATATAATGATAAAAATAATTTTGATAAAATTGATAATTTTAAAAATAAGTATAGAAAAATTGATGTTTTAATCATAGATGATATTCAATTTTTAGGTAGTGCCACTAAAGGTCAAGAAGAATTTTTTCATACATTTAATGAGTTGTATGATTCTAATAAGCAAATTATTATAGCTTCTGATAGAAGTGTTGATGATTTAAAAATGTTAGAAAATAGATTATTAACTAGGTTTAATTGGGGTCTTACTGCAAATATTACACCTCCTGATTTTGATTTAAGGGTTAATATTATAAAGAATAAAATATCACATTTAGAAACTGCTGATGATGTACCTTTAGATGTTATTGAATATATTGCAAATAATTTTGCTAGTGATGTTAGACAATTAGAAGGGGCTATTACTAGGGTATTTGCTTATTCTTTAATGATGAATAAAGGAATTATTGATTTACCAACAGCTATAGAAGCATTGAAAGATCAAATAATAGATAGAAGTGTTTATAAAAATAACGTTCATAGAATTCAAACTGTAGTTTGTGAATATTTTAAAATAACAATTGAAGATATGAAAGGTAAAAAAAGAAGTCAAAATATTAATTATCCTAGACAAGTAGCTATTTATTTATGTAGAAAATTAACAGATGAATCATTTCCTAAAATTGGAACTCATTTTGGAGGAAGAGATCATTCTACTATAATAAGTTCTTATAAAAAAATTGATAAGGAATTAAAGAGTAATGAACAATTAAGAGTAGTAATTAATGAATTAAAAAGAAGGTTATCAAATTAGTAAAATGTGGATAATTTATATTTTAAACAATATGATATGTGGATTATAATATATTGATATATAAATGTTTATATTATTTTTCCACAGTTTCCACTTTATAATAATAAATATATTAATATAATAAGAAAGAAGGAAAAAAAATGAAATTTAAAATTAAAAGGAATATTTTATTAGAAAATTTAAATCATGTTTCTAAAGCTATATCAAGTAGGAATTTAATTCCTATACTTTCTGGTATTAAATTTGAATTAGAAGAAAATGGGTTATTTTTATATGCTAGTGATACTGATATTTCTGTTAGGTGTTTTATTCCTAAAGATAAGATAACTAAAATTAATGAAGTTGGTAGTATTGTAATTGGTGGTAAATATATTGTTGAAATTATAAGAAAATTACCTGATACTGATATAACTATTGAAGTAATAGATGGGTTTAAAATGATTATTAGTACTTCTAATACTGAATTTAATTTAAATGGTATTAATCCTTCTGATTTTCCTAATTTAGATTTAGAAGAAACAAATGAACCTATTATAATAGATACTGAGAATTTTAAAACATTAATAAATCAAACTTTTTTTGCAACTTCTCAAAATGAATCTAGACCTTTATTAACAGGTATTAATTTTAGAATAAATAATAATTTATTAGAGGTAATGGCTACTGATTCTTATAGATTAAGTAGAAAAGTTATTAATTTAGATGGAAATAATTATAATGATATAAATATTGTTATTCCTAGTAAGAATTTGGTTGAATTATGTAAAATGTTAGATGATGATAAAGACAATCTTGAATTACATATATTTAATAATAAAATATTGTTTAAATATAAGAATATATTATTTTTATCTAGATTATTAAGTGGTACATATCCTGCTACTTCTTCTATTATTCCTAACGAATTTGAAATTTCTATAAATTGTAATGCAAACGAATTATATGAAATGATTGATAGAGCTTCTTTATTGACTTCTGATAGAGATAAAAATACTATTAAATTATTATTAGAGAAGAAAATTTTAACTATATTGTCTAATTCCCCTGAAATAGGAAAAGTTGAAGAAAAAATAAAAGTTGATTGTGATAAAGAGATTTCTATATCTTTTAGTTCTAAATATATGCTTGATGCTATAAAAAGTTTTAATAAGGATAATATAAAAATTAATATAAATAATGATAATAGTCCAATAATAATTAATTCTGATGAAGAAAAAGATTTAATTCAATTAGTTTTACCAATAAAAACATATTAATTATTTAATATTCGACATTGTTTTATTATTATTAATGATTTAATAAAATTATATATATTTTAGATATATATAATTTTTTTTAGTTAGGGGGTGTATTTTGGAAAATAATTATGAAATATCTAGTAATACTTTATTATTATATTCTATAAAAAATAATGAGACTATAGTGTATGAATCTGATATAAAATATAATATAAATAAGAAATCTTCAAAGATAATAGATAATAGTTGTAGATTTTTTGGTAGTTCTCTTTCTGGTAGACAAGAAGGTACTAAAAGTTTGATAGGTACTTCAATAAAAGCTCCTGTTATTATTGAAGAGAGTAAGAATATTATATTTTTTCCAACTAGTTCTCCTAGAAATAATATATGTAATTGGATTTCTTATAATAATTTAATAAAGTATGAAAAAATTGATAATAATTATACTAAATTATATTTTAGTTGTGGATTTATATTTGATATTGATATTTCTTATAATATAATTGATAATCAAGTTACTAGATGTATTAAATTAGAAAAAATGTATTTAAAAAGAAAAAAGCTATTTAATTAGCTTTTTTCTTTATTTTAATTATTAAGTGTGATATAATTATATATGTATAGGGATACCTACTTTTAGAAAAGAGTGTTAAAATGAGTGTTAAAATTGATTTAAATGTTAATTAAAAATATAATATTAAAAAAATATCGTAATTATGATAATTTAAATCTTACTTTTAATGATAAATTAAATATATTTATAGGAGATAATGCTCAAGGTAAAACTAATATATTAGAATCTATATATGTTTTATCTCTTACTAAGTCTTATTTAGGTGTTAGTGATAGAGATTTAATTAAATTTAATAATTCTAATTGTATTATTAAAGGTAAAATTTATAAAGATGATTTTTTAAATGATTTGGAAATTAAAATTACTCAAAATTCTAAAAAAATTTTTATTAATAGTAAAGAAATAAAAAAGTTTAGGGATTATATTTCTAAATTTAATGTTATTTTATTTAGTCCTGAAAATATTAGAATGATTAAAGA
>CACXFI010000065.1 GCA_902766875.1 uncultured Erysipelotrichaceae bacterium
ATTCACAAAATACCATATTTATCAATATATTTCGTCCGAGTGCATATCGAATATATCAAATATTTGATGGAAAGTCAACACTTTTTTATGTTTTTTTGCTATTTTTGTGAACTTTCTATATATTATATGCACTTTTTCTTAAATATTTACATTAAATTCTATGTTTTTAATTAATTATTTCATATATTAATTTGTAATTATCTTTTGTTTTTTTAGAAATAGTAAAGGCATCGAAATCGATATCTTTTATTTCTTTATTAGTATGAACTGTTAATAGAATATCATTTACCTTTATATAATCATTTATATTTTTATTTATTTCTATTCCTACTGAATAATCTATTTTATCATCTTTAGATATTCTTCCACCACCTAATTTCATAGAAGCTATACCTAATTTTAAGGCATCTATATTAGTAAGATATCCTTCTTTAGTACTTTTTACTTCGCATAAGTATTTAGACTCTGGTAATTTATCTATTTCTCCACCTTGTTTTTTTACAAATTCTAGGAATTTTTTATAAGCTTTGCCACTATAGAAATTTTCTAATACTTTTCTTTTTGCATCATCATAGGTTAATTTAAGAGCTAGACTTACCATGTGAGAAGATAATTCTATACATAAATCTGTTAATGATCCTGGTTTATGATCTTTTAATATATCTATAGCTTCTTCTACTTCTAGACTATTTCCTATATTACTTCCTAGAGGAATATCCATATTAGTAAGAAGACATACTACTTTCATATTATTCTTTTTACCTATTTCTATCATTAACTTAGCTAGAGTTCTAGCATCTTCTATTTTTTTAATTAAGGCTCCTTTTCCTACTTTAACATCTATTACTAAATTTTTAGATCCAGAAGCTATTTTTTTACTCATAATAGATGAGGCTATTAACGGAATAGATTCTACTGTTCCAGTCACATCTCTTAGAGCATATATTTTTTTATCGGCTGGTACCATGTTTTTAGTTGGTCTAATATCTGAAAATCCTACTTCTTTAATATTTTTAATAAATTCTTCTTCTTTTAAAGCTGATTTAAAATTAGGAATAGATTCTAATTTATCGATAGTGCCACCAGTATAACCTAGACCTGGTCCACTCATTTTAGCTACTTTAGCTCCGCAAGAAGCTACTAATGGTCCTACTATAAGGGTTGTTTTATCACCTATTCCACCTGTTGAGTGTTTATCAACGACATTATCAATATCACTTAAATCTAATTTATCTCCAGAATTCAACATACTTGTTGTTAAGTCGAATGTTTCTCTATCAGTCATTCCATTTAATACTATAGCCATTAATAAGCTACTTATTTGATAATCTTGGATATTATCTTTCATATATTCTTCTATTACATAGTTTATTTCTTCAGTAGTTAATTCTTCTCTATTCTTTTTTTTATTAATTATATCTACTATATTCATATATTTATATCCTTTCTATATAATTATTCATCATGGTAATTAGATTTAAATAAATCTTTTTCTTCTTTTTCTTCTATTACTATACTATCTAAATCTGGTAAATCTTTAATTGTTGACATACCAAAATAGTCTAAAAATTCATCAGTTGTTTTATATAGTATTGGTCTTCCTGGTAAATCTGATTTACCTACTTCTTTAAGAAAACCTTTAGCTAATAAATTTCTTACTATATGAGATGATTCTACTCCTCTTATTTCATCTACTTTAACTCTAGTTATGGGTTCGTTATAGGCTATTATGGCTAGTACTTCTAAAGCGGCTGTAGATAAAGTGTTAGTTCTAGGGTTTTCTAATAATTTTTGATAATATTCTTTATGTTCTTGTTTAGTTGTTAATTTAAAAGTATTACCTAAATAATTTATTCTTAATCCTCTATTTTCATTTTCATATTCTTTTTTTAAATTATTTATTAATATTTTAGCTTCTTCTTCGGAGATATTTAAGATGTTTTCAACATCTTCTATGGTTAGTCCTTCATCCCCTTGGACATATAATAGTCCTTCTAATATGCCTTCCATTATGTCCTCCTTAATTCTATATATATATTAGAAAAGTTTTTTTCTTGTTTGATATCTATTTCATTATCTTTACTCATTTCTAGAATAGCTAAGAAAGTTGCTACAATATAACTTCTGGTTCTAATAGTAAAAAGTTCTGTAAAATCTACTTTACCTTTATTTTTTAATATATTTCTAATATTATTTCTAGTTTCTTTGATACTATATTCTTTAGAAGTTACTTTAGTATTCAATGGTTTTTCTTCTTCTTTTCTTTCTAAGAATTTTTTCATAGCTTCTAATAAGTCTATAGCTGTTAGTTCGCTTTCTCTAAGACTTGTTTCAATGTAATTAGAAATAGGTTCTGGATCTTTTACATATATTTCTTTACGGTTAGATTCTAGATTTTTGAATAAAGAAGATATTTCTTTATACTTTTGATATTCTATTAATCTTTTAATTAGATTTTCTTTTGTGTTTTCTTCATAGTCATCTTCTATTTCTTCATTATCTTTTTCACTTGGTAGTAATGATTTAGATTTTAATTCCATTAATTCAGCTGCCATTACTAAGTAAGAAGATGCTACATTTATATTTAAGCTTTCCATTTTATTTATATAATCTAGGTATTGTTTAGTTATATCATCTATAGATATATCATAAATATCTATATTAGATTCTTTTATTAAGTGAAGGAGTAAATCTAATGGCCCTTCAAAACTATCTATTTTTATATTATAATCCATTAAGATTCTCCTTTCTACCATGTTAATTATAACATATTATCTAAAGATATGTAAATAAAAAGACTATATGATATATGTAGAAAAAATATTAAAACTATTAAATTATTCTATTTGTATTAATATATTTACTAAATATTCATTTCTGTATATATGTTTATAACTAAAACTATTATATTTACATGGTTTTTGTTACAGAAATTAAATTTAACTAATTTGATTTATTTTTATCATTATTATATAGTCTAATTATGTAGTATTGGAAAGGGCTTAATATGAAGATAGATACCAAAGAATATGAATTAACTAATATAACTAAATATAATTTAAGTAAGTTAGACAAACATCTTACTTTTATTCCACTCACATATGATAAAATGTTTAAATCTTTATTTGAAAATAACACTTATATTTTAAAAAGATTTTTAATTAGTGTTTTGCATTTAGATATGGAACCTGATGAGTTTATAATTCATTTCGGAAAATCTGAATTAACATTATCTAATTATAATGAATATAAAAAAACGGTTGATTTTAATATTGATATTAATAATAAGATATATATTAATATAGAAGTTAATAGGTCGCAATACGAAAAGGTAAAAAGGAGAAATAGATTGTATTTTCATAAAATAATAAGTATGAATTTAAATACTGGTGATAATTTAGATAAATTAGCAGAGATTACTAACATTCAATTAAATTTAAATGTTGTTGATAATAATAAAGAATTGGGTGAATATATTATAACTCCTTACAATATTATTGATAATAAGATAGAAGATAATAATGAGATTATATATCTAAGATATCTTGAATATTACAGGAATCTATATTATACTAAAAATGGAAGACTTGATAATGAAGCTGATTATTGGTTGGCATTACTTACTTCTAAGTCATTTGTAGAATTAAATGATATATTAAGTAAGTTTGTATCTAAAGAATTAAGAGAAAATATAATAAAGGATGTGTATAATATGAGTTTAGTTGATAATATCCACCTAACTAAGAAGGAAAGAAAAGCTTTAGATAAGGTATTTGAATATGAATCTAAAAGATATGATGAAGAAATGAAAAAACGGGCTCGTGAAGAAGGAATTGAAGAAAACACTATTGAAATGATTAAGTCTATGTTAGAAAATAAAGCTGATTTGGAATTTATATCTAAAGTTAGTAATAAGAGTGTTGAGGAAATAAAAGAGATAGCTAAGGGTATTGAACTTTAGCTATCTTTTTCTTCTGGTTTTGTATAATCTAATATATCTTTGACATTACAATCTAGTACATAGCACATTTTAGCTAGTACATCTAAGTCTACTCTAGTTATGGGGCTATTGTTATAATATGATTTTATAGTTGTATATTTTAAATTTGTTAATTTGGCCATTTGATATATGGATATGTTATATTTATCCATTAATTTAGATAGAGTTATATTTACTTTACCATATGATTTATATTCTGTTACACTAATTAATTTATTCATAAGCAGTACCTCCACTTAAGTTTATTTTATCATGGATAAGTATTCTATAATATTCCTTTACAAGTACTTCTTTCTAATGTATTATTATGTTAGGTGATGTTATGGAGAAAGTATTAATAGATAAAATAAGTATGGATATAATTAATTATAATAATTTAAATAATTATAGTTTAGGGAATGTTTTTAATATTATTATGAATAAATATAATATAGATAATATTAATAAAGATAAGGTTATGGTAAAGGTTATATCTACTATTTCTGAATATGGATATGATATTGTTAGTACTCATCCTTTAATACTTAAAAAATATAAGTAATTATACTTTTATGATATTACTTAATTTTTTTATTACTTTTTTTTCAATTCTAGATATATAAGATTGAGATATGCCTAGAGAATCAGCTACTTCTTTTTGAGTTAATTCTTTTTTACCATTTAATCCATATCTTAATTCTATTATTTCTTTATCTCTTTTATTTAATTTGAGTATTTCTTCTTTTAGGGTCTTTTTATCTTGTTCGTCCTCTATTCTTTTGGTTACTATATCTGATTCTGTTCCTAAGACGTCTTCTAGATGTAATTCATTACCATCAGCATCAAAACTTAGACTATCTTCAAAACTAACTTCTGCTCTTTTCTTTTTTGTTTTTCTAAGATACATTAGTATTTCATTATCGATACAACGTGAGGCATAAGTTGCTAATTTTATGTTTTTATCTAATTTATAGGTTTTTACTCCTTTTATTAATCCGATTGTTCCAATAGATACTAAATCTTCTAAATCAATATTGGTATTTTCATATTTTTTTGATAAAAATACTACTAATCTTAAATTATGTTCTATTAATTTATTTCTAGCTTCTATATCTCCATTCATAGATAATTCTACATAATGTATTTCTTCTTCTTTTGATAGTGGTGGTGGTAGGATATCAGTACTACCTAAATATAGACAATAGTTTAATTTTACTAATAGTTTTTTTATTAATTTAATGATATTTTTCATAAATCACTCTCTTTCTAATAATTTTTTATTTAATATACAGTCTACTCCATCTATTAATAAGTTATCTTCAGATAAGCCTACTAAGAAGTTAGTTTGTTCTCTATATCCTTCTATTATTATTTTTTTAGGGATTATGCATTTTAATATACTATGATTATTTAGAGAATTATAGGGGACTAGTAAATATTTATATTTTCTTTTTATTAGATTTTTATTTAATAGGATTATGGGTCTATGTTTATAGGGATCTTTTAAGTTATTACCTGTATCTAGGAAGGCTGTTGTATGAATAATAGTTTTATTTGTTAAATATATGTCTACTTTATAATAATTAGAAGTTATATCTTTATTTAATCTGTTTTGTTTTAGGTATAGGTATATTATTATAGGGGTAATGATTATTACTAAGATTATGTTTATAGATAAGCCATTATGATAAAAAACAATACCATTATTTTTATAACTAAATTGTATATTTAGTAAATATAATGAACCTCCTAGAAAGATACTAACTATATATAGGTAGAAAAGATTTTTTAAGAAATATAAAATATTTTTATAACTAAATGATGATAATATCATGAAAATAGATATTAGAAATTTTAATAAAAATAATTCTAAGGAGTTTAATGAAATAAAAAGAGAAATAATACTAAATGAACCTACAATGCTACCTAATATTAATCTTATTAATTTTGTTCTTCTTTTTAGAGTATAATTTACTGAAAATAATAAGATGAAATCAAAAAAGATATTTAATAATATTACTAAATCTAAATATATTTTCATGATATCACCTAGATTATTATAAAAAAAATATGACAAGTATTATGTCATATTTTGTATTAGGCATTTTTAATTTTATAATCATCTTCTAGAGTGAAGATAACATTTTCATCTATCCAGTTTTTTCTTGGTTCTACTGAGTCTCCCATTAAGACGGATACTCTTTTTTCGGCTAGAGCTACATCTGTTATATTTACTTTAACTAGACTTCTGGTATTTGGGTCCATAGTTGTTTCCCACAATTGAGAAGCATTCATTTCACCTAATCCTTTATATCTAGATACTTTATAATTAGATTTTCCTTTAGTTAAATCTTTTAGTTCTTCATTAGACCAAGCATATTGTTCTTTATTTCCGGTTTGAACTCTATATAATGGAGGCATTGCTATATATAAATGACCTTCTTCTATTAATGGTTTCATATATCTATAGAAGAATGTTAATAATAAGCATTGGATATGAGCACCATCATCATCAGCATCGGTCATTATTATTACTTTACCATAATTTATATCTTTGGCATTAAAGTTAGCTCCATAACCGGCTCCTATTGTATGAATTAGAGTATTTATTTCTTCATTTTTAAATATTTCTTCTAATTTGGCTTTTTCTGTATTTAGAACTTTTCCTCTTAGAGGTAGGATAGCTTGAGTTTTTCTATCTCTTCCTTGTTTAGCAGAACCACCAGCTGAATCACCCTCTACTATAAATAATTCTTTAGCTTTTTTATCCTTGGTTTGAGCTGGTGTTAGTTTGCCACTTAAGATTTTTTCTATCTTTTTAGAGTCTTTTCCTTTTCTGGTTTCTTCTCTAGCTTTTCTGGCTGCTTCTCTGGCTTCTTTTCCTTTTAAGGCTTTTGAAACTATTGAGGTTGCTATTGGTTTATTTTCTTCTAGGAAGAATTTTAATTTTTCGGTAGTTATATTTTCTACAATACTTCTTGCTATTGGTGTTCCTAATTTAGATTTAGTTTGTCCTTCAAATTGTAATAGATTTTCTGGTATTTGAACACTTATGATAGCGGTTAATCCTTCTCTTACATCAGAACCTTCAAAGGCTTTATCTTTTGATTTTATGAAATTATTTTCTTTAGCATAGTCGTTAATAGCCTTTGTAATAGCAGTTTTAAAACCTACTTCATGGGTTCCACCATCTGATGTTTTTACATTATTTACAAAAGATATTAAATTTTCATTATAACTATCAGTATATTGAAAAGCTACTGATACTTCTATTTTATCTTTTACTCCACTAAAGCATTGGACTTTATGAAGCGTTTGTTTTCCTTCGTTTAAATAAGAGCAGAAAGCTTCTAAGCCATTTTCATAGCAATATTTTTCACTTCTATTTTCTATCTCATCTATTATTTCTATAGTTAAACCATTTATTAAAAAAGCACACTCCTGCATTCTTTCACAAATAGTAGCATAGTTAAAAGTTGTTGTTGAAAATATTGTATCATCTGGCTTAAATGTTACTTTGGTTCCTGTTCCATTGGTTCTTCCTATTTTTTTTAGAGGTATATCTAATTTACCTCCATCTTTAAATCTAATATAACATTCTTCACCTTTATATTTTGATGTTACTTCCATCCAACTAGATAATGCGTTAACGACTGAAGCTCCAACGCCATGTAATCCACCTGATACTTTATATCCTCCACTTTCAAATTTTCCACCAGCATGTAAGACTGTATATATTACTTCTGGAGTTGATTTTCCTGATGGGTGCATACCTGTTGGTACTCCTCTACCATGGTCTTCAACACTAATTGATCCATCTTTATGCATGGTTATTTTCAAATGATTACCATATCCATTTAAGGCTTCATCTACTCCGTTATCGACTATTTCCCATATTAAATGATGTAAGCCTCTTTTATCAGTAGATCCAATATACATACCTGGTCTTTTTCTTACAGCTTCTAATCCTTCTAATATTTTAATAGAGCTTTCATCATAGTTTGCCACTACTTTCTTAGTCATATTATCACTCTCTCTAACATTAGTTATTTTAGCATAAAAAAGACAGACTAGCAACTAGTCTTGTCATTAATTTGACATTTGTTAATTATTAATTAATTCTTTCTATAGAATAGAAATAATAATTATTTTCAATGTTTTTAAATATATATTTATAATTATCTAACATGTTTTTATATTCTTCAAGATTGATTTCTTCATTAAAGGTATCTAATACTTCTGTGCCATCTACTTTAGATAATTTATTAGTATCTTTGTTATATATTCCTACTACTGTTTCAATTACTACATTATTATCTTGTTCATAAATATTAGAAATACTTTCTAATAATTTAGTATTAGATTCTTCACAAGTAGTGTTTATAGCCATATAATTATCACTTACACTATCATATATAAATGTTAGGCAATTATTATTAAAATTACTTTCTTTATAATTTATAGTAGTTCCAAATATTCTTTTATAAGCTTCTTTTAGAGATGTATTAGAAATAGTTATAACATTATTTTCTAGTTTTTTATCTGATTCTGTTAATAATTGATAGGCCATATTTAATCTTATATCATTTTTAATAGTTAGTTCTTTATAGTTAGATTTATATAAGTAATAAGTGTTATCTTGCGATAAATCTGTTTTTATATTATTTAATAGATAACTATAATTTTCTAAATACCAATCTTTTGTTTTTACAACAGTAGTTTCTTTAAAAACATCATCTTTATTATTTACTTTGGTAGTTATATTTTTATCTTGAAAATATGGTATTAAGTTATTCTCATATAATATTTTGGTTTCATAGATAACTAAAGCTAGTAAAAGAATTATAATTATGATTTTTCTAAAGATAGACATATTCTTATGGCGATTTATTTTTCTTTCTATTTTATCGAATTTATTCTTTGATTCTTTGTCTATTACTAGTAATAAATCTTCCATTACTTCTTCTTTTAATTCTGGCCTTAACTCTTCTTTTAGTTCTGGTTTTATTTCTTCTTTTAGTTCTGGTTTTATTTCTTCTTTTAAATCATCTTTGACATCATTTTTTATATTTTTAATTATTTGTTTTTCTATTTTTTTAGTATCTATGTTTAATTTGTTATTTTCTTTTGGCATGATATCACTTCCTTAGTTCTTAAGGATATTATAACATGTTTTTTTAAACTTTTTATTATAAATTGAAATAATTGTCAAATATA
>CACXFI010000066.1 GCA_902766875.1 uncultured Erysipelotrichaceae bacterium
AATATACTCTATTCTATTAGATAAAGAATCTAATAAATCATCAAAATCAGAAGATATATCTTTAATTTCATATTCTCCAACTTCATCAAAAGTATCTATACTATTTTCTTCTATATCACTATAACTAATTTCTTCATTATTTTGAATTTGTCTCTCATTATATATAAGTTGATACTCTACCCATAACTGTTTCAAAGTCGATAATTTAGATTTAAGTAGCATACCCATCTCATTATAATAATTAACAAACAAAGTATCTGGAACATCTTTATCAACTGGTCTAATATCCTTAATATCTTCAGCTAAAGATTTTAGTCTATTTCTATATTCTCTATTATCTCTAGACTTATCTTCAACATCATCTATATCATTACTACTATCAATAACATTATTACCATTATATGGATTTTCAAATATATTTCTAGGTATTTCTAATTTTTTATTAAATGCTAATTTATCCTTCTTAATTTCTTCTAACTCCAAGCTATATTTAAATAAGTCTTTGATAATCCTCTTTACATAAGATAATTCCTCTTCAACAATTATACTAACCAAATAACAACTATCTTCCTCTTTTAATTTTCCAAAATAAACTATATTTGAATCATCATCCATAAAATTGTCATCTTTAGCATATACTATATACTTACTATCATAATTATCAACATAGAAAGCACATAAAGGATAAATATTCCCAATAATGTTAGTACCTCTAATTAATTTTATCTTTCTATCCAATCCCATTTTATCACCTACTAATTTATTTAATTACTTTTTCTAAAACAAAATATTTACAATCAGGAGCACAAAATTCTTTTAAATAATTATCTAAATTTATAATATTATTTAACCCCTTAACCTTCTTATTTTTTTCACTATAAAAACCTTTTAATCTAAGTTTATTATAAGCTATATCACCAACTATATAATCATAATCACTATAATAATCAGTAACCTTATCTTTAACATCTTCAATATCAAAAGCATCTCTATAATTCTTAATTAATTTATAATCTTGATTATTAATATTAAACATAATATCCCCCATTCATTAATTAAATCCATAATTAGTTATAAAATAAAATATAGCAAAACAGCAAGCAACTATGAATATAAATAATAATATTATTTTAAACACTACCCCACCTTTAGACTCATCATCATCGTCATCATCATCTTCAAAATCTTTATTAGAAAATTTATAAAAATCTGTATAAAACGATGTATCTTTTTCAACTTCTTCTTTTCTTTCTTCTTCAACATTCCCTTTAATAATATTTATATCACTATCATCATTATTTTCTACAACAGTATCAACTTTTTCTTCTATTACATCTTCATATATCTTATCAAAAGCAGGTTCACTAACAGGCTTTGTGACCCCAGTATCCCCATTAGGCTTCAAATCAGACAATATATCTAATGATAAAGATGCAGTATTAAACTCTTTACTATCTTCTGGTATTATTTGTTCAATTACAGGATTATCAGATATTTTCTTTGTTTGATATTTAAGCTCCCTAGTTTGTAATAACTCATCTTCCGTATTTACATTATCTTCCTCTACATCTTCATAACTAATAGGTTCGCTACTATCTCCCAAAGTCTCTAAAATTTTATAGTTACTACTATCATAATGCTTATTATCTTTTAATTTATTATTTTCACTTTTAGCATGTTCTAAGAGCTTATTTATATCATATATCTTATTAGCATCAGGCTTATCATTAGTATAATTGGTCTCATTATCATTATTTCTAACTTTATCTACACTATTCTTTTCACCACGCATTAATTTCCTTAATTCAGGCATATCTATTTCATTAGTATTATCAGGAATAGGTAAATTTTCTAAATTATCATAATTACTATATACTTCCTTATACAATTTGGCATTTTTACTACTTCTTTGCATATTAGGATTTACTTCTTCACGATAATATTTATCCATTCTACTTTCCATAATACCAACATCCTTTACCTTTTTATTACCTACATAATCATAATACCATATTTTTTCAATAAATAAAATATTTTTATTGATTTTTTTATACTTTATTTATATAATTATATAAAAGAAAGGAAGTAATAAATATGAAAGCTAGTGTTAATAAAGAAAGATGCATTGGATGTGGAGCATGTGTAGCATCAGTTCCAGAAGTATTTGATTTTGATGATGATGGTTTAACTAAAACTATCGTAGATAACATACCAGAAGAAAAGGAAGAAGAAACTAAAAATGCTGCTGATATGTGCCCAGGAAGTGCTATCACTATCGATGAATAATTACAAAAAAGACAGTAGAGGTACCTACTGTCTTTTTAATTCTTTCAAATACGGAAATCCATTATTTATATTACTATCTATATCCCATTTATTTTCTTCAGTATTTAACAAATTCAAAAATTCTTTACTTTTCATATAAGATTTAGTAAATATATTACTATCATTACTTATACCACTTCCTATAATATTATTAGCATTGCTAGATAAAGAATATACTATTACTTTACTAGTATCTAATAATCCTATACCACTACCTATATTAATATTAGAATTACTATCTATTTTACCAATAGAATAATCATACATAATATTAGAATTAGATACTTCACCTACTATTCCACCCATATTACCAGTATCTATATCATTAATATTTATCTTACCTATATTATAAGAATAATTAATACTAGAATTATCTAAAACACTACCTACTATACCACCTATATTACCAGTATTAATATTATTGCCTTTAATATTACCACTATTATAAACACTATTAACTAATCCTAAACTTTTTATATATCCAGATATTCCTCCTACATATATATCCTTCTTATTACCTAATATATTTATATTTCCTTTGTTATAAGTATTTTTAACTATACTATTATTAGAATTATATCCTGATATTCCTCCTAGATATCCACACTTACTAGATATAACACTATCGTTATAGCTAGAATCTATTTTACTATTATCATCTAAATATCCTGATATTCCTCCTACATAATTATCTTTACTATCACTATTAGATATAATATTACTATTATTAGTACTATTACTTATATTACCAACTAAATATCCTGATATTCCTCCTAGATAATTATTATTATTACTATTTACTCTAACAATACCATAATTATTAGAATTATCTATATCATTATTAGATATACCTACTATTCCACCTAGATAATTATTAGTACTACTATCATTTATATATTTATGTTCTTTATAATAACCATCTAGTATCATTCCATAATTATAATTATTATTTATCTTTTTATTAGAGTACCCTACTATTCCTCCTAGATAATTATTAGTACTATTACCACTAACTATACCATAATTATAGTTACTATCACCATATCCATAGCCTATTATTCCACCTATATAATTATTATCTTTAGATACTCCATATATATATCCATAATTATAATTATTATCTATACTCTTATCATTATTTGATCCTACTATTCCACCTGCATAAGTTTCATTAACATTATCTACATTTATATACCCATAATTATAATTATTATTAATAGTACTATTATTAGATATCCCTACTATACCACCTACATATACTTTATCTAAATCACTAATACTATAATTTACTCTACTATAACAATTATTAATAGTACTATTATTAGATATCCCTACTACACTACCAATAGTATCTGTATTGTCAACAGAATAATCACCATCTATAATAATATTTTTAATATCAGCATTTTCTATATATCCAAACAAACTATATCCATTTTTATATGGAATATTTTTAATATGATGATTATCCCCATCAAAATTACCTCTAAATATATTATCTTTATTACCGATAGAATTAAATTCAACTATCTCCAAACATTTATCATTAAACTTATATTCATTATTTACTAAACAATTATTGCTACTATAAGAAATAGCATTCTTAAAATCAATACTAGTATTAAGCTTAATATATTTATCTTTATAATCATTTCCATTATTTACACTATCACTAAAATATACTAAATCACCTGGTGAATTAATTAAATAAGGATCTTCTTTTGTCCCATTACCAGCTAATTTTCCTATATCGTCATTTTGATATAAATTTTCAGCATATCCAACAGTAACTAAATTAAGTCCTATATTTTTACCAATTTCACTATTAGGAGTCTCAATATCTAACCATACCCTAACTTCCATAGACATAGAATCTCCTGGTAATAACAAATAATTATTTAACATATCTTTAACATAAGTAATCTTATTATCTTCATCTACAATATTATTATAATAATTAAGACTATAAGGACTATTATTATCTACTTGTACCTTTATATATTTAGAATTAATACCTTCACTATTATTAGGTAAAAATTGCACACTAAAAACATATGGCAAATTACCAGTATTCTTAATAGTAAAAGTTTTACTATTACCACTTTCAATACCAATATAATCCTCCATAGGAACACTATCAATAACAATACTACTTTGATTATCTTCACTACTAACTTCCAAGTAGCTACTTCTAAATTCACTATCGTTATCCAAAATAATTTCTTTATTATAATTACTAATAGCCATAGTAGTTCCAGTAAGCGTCATAACAAGAACTATTATAGACATGCTAAGATAAAAAATTCTTCTATTAACACTAACCTTCACACTATACCTCCTATCATATACTATATATATTATCATATCATATTTCCATTATTTTAACAATAGAATAATACACAAAATACTGAATACTATAAAGTAGAGGGATAACCATGAAAGATATTATATACCACTATTATAATTTGAAAATAAACACTATAACCAAAAATAACAATAATTATTATTTTTATTATAACGATAATTTATACTACTTATATTTATATAATAATAACCTAAACATTATAAATAACATATATAAACTATCTTTATCTATAATACCAAATATAACACATAACATAATTATAAACAAAGACAATAGTATTATAACTACAATAGATAATAAACCATATATATTATTAAAAATAAATACTAACATAAAAAATAAAATATCAATAAACGAATTAAATAATTTTAAAAAATTATATTACATACCAGATAATAAATTAATAAGAGGAAGTTGGAATATACTATGGAGTAACAAAATAGATTATATAGAAACCCAAATAAATGAAATTAAAACAAAATATCCCATACTAACTAATAGCATTGACTATTTCATAGGATTAACAGAAAATGCTATTAGTTATTATCAAAACACCATTGATAATTACCAAATCCCAACTAACTACTCACTATCCCATAACAAAATAACAAATAACAATTTAAATTTTTATAATCCCTTAAATATAATTATTGATCATGAACCAAGAGACTTAGCAGAATATATAAAACTATCATTTTATTCGAATAACAAATCAATATCAAATGAAATATTATTCTATATAAAAAACAATAATTATAATAATTATGATATATGCATCCTAATATCTAGATTATTATATCCATCTATATATTTAGATACTTATGATAACATAATTAATAACATAACGGATGAAAAACAAATATTACCTATTATTAATAATATAGATAACTATGAAACTTATTTAAAAAACATACTATCAATATTAGAAAAATATTATACATTCCCCAACATAGAATGGTTGCAACAAAATAAAAAAGAATAGATTACTCTATTCCTTCATTAACAACTTTAATAACCTCAGGTATCTCTGATGTAAGAGCTAATTCTATCCCCTCACTCAAAGTATCATCAGCCATTGGGCAATCAGAACATGCACCAATTAAAGTAACATAAACAACACCATTTTCGTATCTATTAAATAAAACATTACCACCATCATTCTCTAAATATGGTCTTATTTTATCCAAAACTCCAATTATTTTCTTTTCTACATCATTATTCTCTTTTTCCATAAAATCACCATTTAATATTATATATATTTATCAAACTTTTTTCAACATATACTTTGAAAAAAAAGAAAAAAGTGTTATAATAACCACATGGTGAAATTTATGGAAAATATTAAAGAAAATGATATTATAAAATGCAAAGTTACAGGTCTTCAAAAATATGGTGCTTTTGTAACAACAGATGAAAATCACAATGGATTAATACATATATCAGAAATATCCTATGGATATGTAAAAAACATCAGCGACTACTTAGACATTGGTGATAATATATATGCTGAAGTTATAAAAGTAGATGACAACAATAATTTAAAACTAAGTATTAAAGATATTGATTACAGAAAAGATGGTTCTAAACTAAAAAGAATGGCTGAAACTAAGAATGGATTTAAACCTTTAAAGGATAATTTAGACGCTTGGATCAATGAAAAAATAAAGGAAATAACCGATAAAATTTAGAAAAAACTATTGACATATATAGCTTAAAATGTTATATTATTGATTGTCAACGGGTATGGGCGATTAGCTCAGTTGGTTAGAGCACTTGCCTTACAAGCAAGGGGTCATAGGTTCGAGTCCTATATCGCCCACCATGATTGTGCCGAAATAGCTCAATTGGTAGAGCAACTGACTTGTAATCAGTAGGTTACGGGTTCAATTCCTGTTTTCGGCACCATTTTTTTTGG
>CACXFI010000067.1 GCA_902766875.1 uncultured Erysipelotrichaceae bacterium
AATTTTATTTCATATTCACTTTTTTTTACAACTTTTCCATACATTAGCATCATTCTCCCAAATATTCCTTCACATATTAGTATAATATATTTAAAAAAATTTATCAATGACATATTGATAAATTCTATTTATATTTTCTATCATCATCAAATTATTAGCATATATTATATTAGGTGATATTATGTTTAATAATCTATGTAATATATTTAGATATTTAGTAGGTCTAAGACTATTATGTTTTATTGGTGCTATTGTTTTCTCTATTATTACTTTTTATCAAATAATTCTAACTTTATTTATACCATGTTTTTGGTATGTATTCTTATCACTAATTGAATTTTGTACTTTACTTACTTTTATTTACTTCACTATCTTCTGGTAATTTTAAATATTTTAAAGATAAATTCAAAATTTTATCCAAATATTGAATCTCATCTCTAACTATACCACACATATTATATTCTCTTTTATCAAATACTATTTTATCTGGTACTAATAGTAATACAAATAACAAAATTCTTTCTTCATCTAATAAATGATAAACACTCTCATAATAATTCAACAAATCAAAAGCAGAAAATCTAGTTGCATACTTTTTAAAAAACATAAACAAATCATATATAGGTATCTCTGTCTTACTATTATCCCAACCAAGTAAATATCCTTTATCACTTCTCAAATAATTATCTAAATCCAAATTATTATGAATAGTAACCATTCTTACTTTCTTTTTTTTACTTATAATATCATACCATTTATCTATTAAATATCTAGATCTATTTAAAGACTTAAAAACTACATTTATATTTCTAGCTAAAAAATAATGGGAAGGAGACATATATATTTCTCTATCTATTATTCCCATTATATCTAAATAATAATTATTTAAATAATTTAAATTATCGATAGTATCCTCATATAATTTTTTATAATCATCTATATCTATCTCCTTGTAATAGCTAGTTTTAGCATGTAATAGTCCTATTAGTTTCATAATATCTTTAGCCTTTTCATTATCATCTATTTCAATACTATCAATATATTCAAACATATCATAATCTTTTGTTTCTAATAATAATTTAGGAAAATAATCAAAAGATCTAGAACTTAAATATTTATAAATCTTAGATAACTCTTTCCTATTATCTTTTATAACATATTTATCATCTATAATTCTAGCCCTATTTTTAATAGTTATTTTCTTAAAAATAATATTATTAGAAACTAAAAACTCTCTTAAATCATTATTCATTTTTACTTGGAATTATTAACTTATTTTTATATTTAATAGAACTAATATCATTATAGTTTTCTAATTCCTCTCTACTTACATTATATTTATTTAATATATCATCAATAGTATCATTTTCTTTAACAATATAAACATGATAAGTACTATATGTATCTTCCATATTAACATTATCAAATAAATTAATATTAGTATTTTTATTTTCTACAACATTGTTATCTTCAATATTATCTTCCTCTCTATCCTTATTATCAAAATCTATTACTTCAGGTAATTCTTCATTATCAGAAACTTCTATTATTTTAGTTTCTTCTTTCTTATATTCTCCCTCTACTACCACATCTATACTTACCTTTAATATTTCTTCATCAATTACCTCATAATAAAAGTTTTCTATATCTAAACTAATACTTTTACTATCATATTTATTATCTAAATCTATTTCAAAAGGAATAGTATAATTAAATTCTTCTCTATTAACAGATGAAGATGTAATCTTATAATCTCCACTTACAATAAATTCTCCACTTATTAAATTATCATCTACTTTATAATCATGTTCTAAAGATATAGATGTAACTTCCTTAATCTTAGTTTTAAATAAAATTTCTTTCCTAAAAGGTATTATTTTTTTCATTATTATCCTCCTATTTAAATATATTAATATCTAAATAATATATGATTGATATTTAAATTAAAAATGCTATAATAATACATATGGAGGTTATTATGGAATATAAAAGATATATACAAAATAGTAATGAATATAAAGAATTAATAAGTAATATCAATAAAGAACTTAATACCTATAAATATAATATAAATAAATTAGAAAAAGAACAAAACAATTTATTTAATATAATTGTAAATAATCATAGAATAATGGATGAATTAGAAATAAAACATTCCAGAATTAAAAATCAATTATATAATAACATAAAAAAAGAACAAAAAAGAAAAGATGTTTTAGATATTCTATTTCCAGGATTATTAACAAGCGCAGTTATGATAAGTGCTGCCACCATATCACCTGATTCAACGGCATTTATAAGTTCTACCTTAATCCCTATGGGTAGCAGTATAGGTCTTGGTACAATTATGCTTGCCCTTTTTCAATATACAAATCCAATCTGTATAATAGAAAATAAAACTGAGACAAAAGTCTTAGAAAAAGGAGAAAATTATAAGCTTAATGAAAAGGCTAAAGAATATAATCTAGGAAGAGAAGAAATAAGAGAAAATTACTATAAAGATATTCAAAAATATGAAGATATAAATAAAGAAATACGAAGTAAAAAAAAGGATATGGCAATAATTCAGAACGAAAAGAAAAAAATTATAGCCATTGCTAAAGGCTATGATAGTGTTAATAACTATCAAAGGATTTTAACAGCTAGCGCCAATAAAGAACAGAAAGAAAAAGTTCATCTTCCTAAAACTTTAAAAAGAGTGAAAAATTAATATTATGAAAACTTTAAAAGATAATAATAAAAATGAAATAATAATTAAAAATTCTAGATTTATATGTTTATTATATAAATTAGATAATGTTAATAATATAGATATTATATTAAATAATATCAAAACAGAATATAAAGATGCTACTCATTACTGTTATGCTTATATATTTGATAATACTTACAAATCTAATGATGATGGAGAACCAGGTGGAACAGCTGGTATGCCCATATTAAATGTCCTAAAAAACAATAACTTAAATTATATTCTAGCTATAGTAGTTAGATACTTTGGTGGAATTAAATTAGGTGCTGGTGGACTAGTTAGAGCATATACTAAAAGTGTAACTGAAACTATCAAAAAAAGCACTATAACTACTCTACTAGATGGATATAATTTAATAATAGAATTTGATTATGATAAAATTAAAGAAATAGATTATCTATTAAAAGATAGTAACGTAAATAGCAAAACATTTGATAATAAAATTATATATGATATTGATATTGATAAAAACATATATAAAACATTAAAAAATTATAATTATATAAATATAAAAAAAGAAACTAATAAAAAAATATTTTATTAGTTTTTATAAAACCAACTTTTTGTCCGATAACCTATCGTTTTCTTGATTTGTATGCCGTTATCAAATTTTTTGTTTAAACCTCTTTATATTTAAAAAAATATATATTAAAATATAGAAAAATGAGGTGGAAGTATGGATAAGAAAACAGATTTAAGAATAATTAAAACTAAGAAAAGTCTATATCAAGGATTAACACACTTAATGAAAGAAAAAAATTTGAGGATATTAGAGTATCAGATATCTGTGAAGCATCACTAGTAAACAGATCAACTTTTTATGATCATTTTGGTGATAAATATGAATTATTAACGGCATTAATAGAAAACTTAAGAACTGAATTAGATAACAAATTTCAAAACAATATAAATAGCAAAACAACTAGAGAATACTATTTAAATAACGTAAGACTTTACCTAGAACATATTAACAATTATATTGATGTCTATAGTGCTATTTTAAAAAATAATTCTGAAGGAATGCTAATGAATATAACATATTATACAATAGAAACCAATATAAAGAAAAATTTAAAAGATATAGATAAACATACTGATATTCCTATTGACATAATAACTAAATTTTATGTTAGTGCTGTTATTAATGTTTGTACTGAATATATTAAAAATCCAGATAAATATAATATTGATGATTTTGTTAATTATATAAATAGATTATTACCAGCTAAAATAAATTAATACATAATTTTATTTTAAATAAATATAATAATAGTGGTGATAACATGAAAAAAATATCTATAACATTATATAGATTATTCTTCCCCCTATTATTAGGTTCAATTGTAGGTTTTATAATCAACAATAATATTGATTATAACACTCTAACTAAGCCACCTTTATCCCCACCTAGTATATTATTCCCTATAATATGGTCTATAATATATTTACTTATGGGTATTAGCTATTACATTTATAGAAAAGATTATGATAATACAAATACTATTAAATTATATTATATTCAATTAATAATAAATATATTATGGTCTATAATATTCTTTACTCTAAAATTAAGATTATTATCTATAATATGGATTATAATACTAGATATATTAGTAATCAAATTATATAAATTATTTAAAAAAGATAAACCATTATCAGCTTATCTAAATATCTTATATATAATTTGGATAATATTTGCAACATATTTAAATATAGGAATCTATTTATTAAATAAATGAGCTTTATAAGCTCATTTTCTTTTTCTTTTTAATATCATAATTATAAATAGCTATAATTACAATAATACCTTCTAACATATTAGCTAATAGTCCAGTATATGCATGAACTATAAAATCATAAGTAACACAAAGAAGTACTGCTGTTAATTCAGCTAATCTCATATTTTTTAAATTCTTTTTCTTATTCTTTTTACTTAGTGAATAAGTATAAATAATAATAGCAATAGTAGGAAGTAAACTATATAATCCATTATAACTAAGTAAAGATAAAAATACCATTACTAAAATTACAGATATAACTATATAATTAGGTACTTCATTATATTTGTTAAATATTATATTTCTTAAAGAAGCCATCAAAAAAGAAAAGAAACCAGTATAAGCTCCTAAGAATAAAAAACTCAAAGCAAACATTAAATTAGACATAGATTGATTAAGTAATAAAGTATGCTTATTATTTTTATTAAAACTAAAATATAAAAATAATAAAGCAATCATACCAAATACTTGCGATATAATAAATTTATAGTCCATAACACTCTTCCTATCCTATAAAAAATTATATCAAATATTTTATAATAATCAATATATTAATTTACATATTTAGAAATATTTAATAGTACTCCCATACCACATAAAGTTATTATCAAACTACTACCTCCATATGATAAAAAAGGAAGTGTTACCCCTGTTACTGGTATTAAACCTACTACCACCATTAGATTTAAAATAGTTTGAAATCCAAGTATAAAGCTAATACCAAAAGCCAAATATTTTCCAAACAAATTATTACAACCTAAAGCTATTTTAAATCCCCTATAAATAATAGTAATAAATAATACAGATACTATTAATATTCCCATAAAACCTAATTCTTCACTAATAATAGCAAATATAAAATCAGTTTGAGGTTCTGGTAAATAAAAATGTTTTTGAATAGAATTACCAAAGCCTAGGCCCAATAAACCACCAGGACCTATAGCATATAAACTTTGTATTATTTGAAATCCACTACCCAACGGATCACTCCAAGGATTAACAAAAGATATAATCCTCTCCATTCTATAAGGTGCCATTATAATTAAACCAACTATACCTAATAATCCTAATATCATTAATCTAATAAAGAAAGACATATTAACACCAGCTACAAATAACAAAGCTATAATAGACATAACTATAATAACCCCAGTTCCAAAATCAGGTTGTAACATAATAAGTCCAAATATTATAAATAATATAATTAATATAGGTAATACTCCTTTTTTAATACTATATAATATTTTATCATTATAAGCTAAATACTTAGATGTAAATATTATCATACCAAGTTTCATAAATTCACTAGGTTGAATACCCATTCCCCCTATACCAAACCAACTTCTACTACCATTTCTAACTGTACCTATACCTGGAATTAATACCAATATTAAAAGTAAAAAGCAAACACCAAAGATAATGTTTGCTTTATTTAAATATTTAATATAATCTATTTTTGATACTATAATCATTACTATATAACCAATTATTAAAAATATACTTTGCGTTTTTAAATATTTATAAGGATCATTAAATTTATATTCTGCCCATATACTACTAGATGAATATATCATAATAAGTCCAAATATAGATATAATAGTTACTGCTATTAATAAGATTAAATCTATTTTAATCTTCTTCATAATTCCTCCTTTATAGCCATACACCATATATCAAAGCAAGTAATGCTAGTACAAAACCTCCAGTCCAAAATGTCGTAACTATATCTTTTTCCGTCCATCCTAATTTTTCAAAATGATGATGAATTGGAGTCATTAAAAAGACTCTTTTTCTAAATAATGTATAAGAAGATACTTGCATAATAACAGATATAGTTTCAATAATAAAAACTCCACCTATTAAAAATAAACTAACCTCATGGGAAGTAATTACCGCTATTACAGCTAATGTAGCCCCTAAAGTTAAACTACCCATATCACCCATAAATACCTTAGCAGGATGCCCATTATATACTAAAAATCCTAATATACTTCCCGTAAGAATAAAGCAAAAGATACTTATATCTTTATAACCAACAGCATATGTACTAGCCATAGATATAAGACCAAAAGCCAAAAATGCTATACCAGATAATCCCCCAGCTAAACCATCTAACCCATCAGTCAAATTAACAGCATTAGAAAATCCTACTAAAAGAAGTAATATAAATACACCATAAAACCAACCTAAAGGTAATTTTAAATGTAAGAATGTTATTTCTAAAACCGAATTACCAGTACCAAAATGCCTAAATAACACATATACTACTAAAGCTATTATAAATTGTAATAATAACTTTTGTTTAACACTAAGCCCAGCATTACGATCATGACTAATACTAACATAATCATCGACAAATCCTATTAATGCATAACTAACAAATACAAATAAAACTATAAGTAAATTAATTGAAAAATTAATTTTACCTAAAAGTAATAATCCTAAAGTTACTGCTAAAGTAGGAACAACAAAAATAATCCCACCCATAGTTGGAGTCCCTGCTTTAGATCTATGTCCTTCAACATATACATTAATTCTCTGCCTTAGTTTCAATTTCTTTAAGAAAGGAATTATAATAAGTCCAAATATAACAGAAGATATAAATCCTATCATTAATGCAAATAATGATTTAGTAAGTACTAACATATAATCACCTGTTTCTTTAAATAATTATAACATATATTTATAACTATTATTATTACGATAATATAATTTTACATGATAAATATTCCAAAATGTAAATATCTTCTCCTATTTAAAAATATTAAAATAGGATAAAAAAAGAACTATAATCAAAGATTATTTTTTCTTTTTTAACCAATATTTAATTAAATAAAATAAGAAATATACATATAATAAGAATAATATCCAAATAAGTATAGTATTTAATATACCACTACTATAATTATCTATAATAGCCTCTACACTACTAGGTATATAATTACTAACAAAATTATCAATAGCTTTAACATGAATTAAACTAACTAATTTATGCAATAATCTAAAGAATATATCTATAATACCTATAAAATATACTACACTCTTAAAATCTCTAAAAAATATTCCTACTGCCACTATTGCTATTACTAATATTATTAATACTACGTCCATATAACACCTCACTACCCTAATAATTTTATCATGATTTATATTTTTTTACAATATAATAAAAAGAAAAAAGATGATTAATCATCTTTTAATATTTTTATTAACATATTTTCTTTATCATATCATACATTCTAGAGTGATATCCATCTTTAGTATAAAAATTAATAGCCTTATCATTATAAGCAAATACTTCTATTTTTATATATTCGCAATTATTATCTTTAAAATATTCTTCCATCTTATTAATTAATAATCTTCCTATACCTTTACTCCTAGTATTTTTAGTTACAATAAGTTCTATAATTTCTCCTCTCTTAGGGCATTTATAATCTAAGTAATCATACTCGTCATATTCTGGAATAATCCCCATAATTAATCCTACTACTTTATTATTATCTACAGCTATATAACATTTACCATTATATTTATTTACTTTTTCTAAATCTATTATAGCCATTTTTTTCCTATAATCTTTATGTAAATAATCTAAATTATCTTTATCTATAGATACAATATATTCTTCTAATTCTACCAATAAATCTTTAACATCTTCTAAGTATTTATCTTCATATTCTATTATTCTCATATTTCCTCCTATAATAGTAAAAGATAGTATTAAATTAAAATACTATCTTTTGAATTTAAAGATTCTGTCTGATATAGACTTTTATAAATTTCACTTGTTTTTAATAATTCATTATGTGTACCAGTAGCTACTACTCTACCTTGATCTACAACATGAATTATATCAGCATCTAGTATAGTAGATAATCTATGAGCTACTATTATAACTGTATGATCTTTAACTAATTCATCAATAGATTTCTTAATATATTCTTGAGACTCATTATCTAAAGCAGATGTTGCCTCATCAAATAATATTACCTTACTCTTCTTAGATAGAGTTCTTGCTATTGATAGTCTTTGCTTTTGCCCTCCAGATAGATTAACACCGCCTTCTCCTAACACTGTATCATATTTATTAGGAAGAGACATAATATAATCATCCAAATAAGCCATTTTTGTATATTTTCTAATACTATTTAAAGTTATATCTTTATCTATTAATTCAAAGTTTTCTTTTATACTTCTATTAAATATAAAAGGTTCCTGTCTAATAACAGATATAGATTTTCTTAAAGTTTCTTCATCTAATTCTTTTATATTAATACCATCTAATAAAATTTCTCCATCATTAGTATCAAATATCCTAGTTATTAAATTAAATAATGTTGATTTACCTTGCCCAGATTTACCTACTATTGCTATCTTTTTATTAGTTTCTAATTTAAGATTAAAATTATTTAATATATTAGGTTCATCCGGATAAGAGAATTTAACATTCTTAAATTCTATTATACCTTTAACATTATCTAATTTCTTATTACCAAAAGATTCATCTTCATATAATCTATTTTCTAATATATCATTAACCCTACTTATAGATACCATAGTTTTTTGATATGTCTCTGTTAATTCAGTCAAACTACTTATTAACCAAGTATATCTATATACATAATAAGTCATAGCAATAAAGAATGTAAGATTAATTTTATTATAATATAATAAGAATACACAAGTAATAAATACTCCTACTTCTAATATAGATCTAAGAATACCTGTAATTATTCCAAATCTTTTTTGAATATCCATCTCTTTCATAGATTTATTTAATACCAATTTAATTATATCTTTCATATTATCTATTAGACTATTTTTTATACCTAATGTCTTTATTTCTCTTATACCTCTAATAGATTCTGTAGTCAAAGATGTAAATTTATCTTGTTCTTGCTTTCTTTCTTTATGAATTTTTTCTAATTTAGGATTATATATTTTTATAACATAAAACAATATACTAACAATAAATATTATTTCTAGTCCTATAATCCATGAATTTATAAGTATATAAACCATAATTATTATTGTTGCTACTATATCAGCAAACATATTTAATAACCTACCAAAAGTAAAACTCAAACTATCTGCATCATTAGTTATCCTATTAATAATTTCACCTGATGAATACTTTTCATAAGCTACTGCTGGTAAATTAATAGCTTTCTTATAAGTATTAAATCCTAATTTTCTACTTAATTTACTCTCTACTTTATATAACATGGTGTTAGCTTCACTACCAACTAATCCCCCAATTATTACTTCAATACCAAAATATATACCTAAAAAAGTTAAAGCCTTAACTATATCTAACTTAGTAATAGATTCTACTGCAGCACCATTTAAATACCCTGTAAACATATTACTAAGTCCCACCATAAAGATAAGAATACTAGCTATAACAAGACTTTTTTTCTCTTCACCAATCAATTTTATTAGAGGCCTAAATTCTTTTATATTTTTCATTTATACCTCCCATAATAAAAGACCACTATAAATCATAGTAGTCTTATCTTTTTTATATTTTTTATTACACGTTAAAGTGAGAAAATGTAACACATTTAATCACTTCTCTCTTAAAGACTACCTCATTATTATTAAAATTTGTGAATTTATCTTTTAATCTATAAATCATTTTCTCACTCCTTTCTCTTTAAATTCAAGTAAATATTATCATTAATTAACATATTTGTCAACTATTATTTTAATTAGTTACTTAAAAAATTCATTACCAAATCAATTAGTATTTCCTTTTCTTTAGGATTAGATTGAGCAATAAGTAAAGTTAATGCTACTAAAGTATTATTATCAATAATTTGCTTATTATCTTTATATAGAATATTATAATACTCTAAAAAATATATAAGTAATGTTGCTGCAATTCTTTTATTACCATCAATAAAAGTATGATTTTTCGTAATTAAATATAAGAAATTAGCTGCTTTTTCTTGAATAGTTGGATACAAGTCTTTACCATCAAAAGATTGATATATAGTACCTATAATTGCTTTTAAACCTTCATTCCTTTCTAGTGCAAATAAATCACTATCACTATTAAATTTAAGTTTTACAACTATGTTCATACAATCTTCATAAGTAATTTGTTTATTATTATCTTTAGTTCCGTTAGGTTTGATTATTCTTTTATGGTCATAATCATCAAGTAGATTTAAAGCATTTGAGTAATTATTTATTACTTTAATTATTTCTTGAGCTTCTGGACCTTTTAATTCGGTATCAATTCTTCCTGCAATATCTATTAATTTAATTGTCTTTTCAAGATATTCTAATCTTTTTTGATTAACAGCATATCCTTTTAATAGATAATCTTTTAATATTTTATTTGCCCACTTTCTAAAAATAATACCACGTTTACTATTAACTCGATACCCAACCGAGATAATCATATCAAGATTATAAAATGGTATATTTCTAGACACATCTCTTTTACCTTCTTTTCGAACTTGTCGGAAATTCTGACAGGTTGAAATTTTATCAAGTTCCCCATCAGAATATATATTGTTTATATGTTCAACTATATTTGTTCTTGATGAATTAAATAATTCAGCCATTTGTTGTTGTGATAGCCACACAGTTTCATCCTTCATGTTTACTTCTAATTTTATTTCTTGATCTTCAAAGATTATTATTTCATTTTTCATATTTATCTCCTTTCACTTATACCTTATTATCTATATTTATTCAATATTTTACCATCCAATTTAAATTATTATCCATATAATATATCAATTATTTCTCTTATAGGTATTTTAGTTTTATCTGTCATTGTTAATGTTTGTTCTATCAAATCTATTTTTTTAACATTACCAGTCTTCTCTTTATATTTACCACCAGACTTCTTATTATCATAAACAAAATAAGTAATTGTAACTTTAGGTCTGTTAGATATATCTTTTTCTATTAATTTAAGTTTTTCATTTATAACATTCTTTAATCCTTCATCTATTTCTATTCTCTTATCTGTAATTCTAGCTGTTTCTTTTACTGCATCTCCATATCCAGTAAGAGCAGCAAAAGGGGCAAATTGTGCAGCTCTATTTGTGATAGACATCCTAGGATGTTTCATAGATATATAATGATTTAAATATATTATATCTTCATAATTATTCATCCCTTATGTCCTCCTATTTGTAAATTTCTTTGTATAGTAGTAGCTCCATCAATATAATTCATTCCCTTTAATATAGCATTCTTACCATATTTCTTCTTAATATCTATTATAGTTCTTTGAACATTTCTTTCTACTTTTTCTTCTTCCTTAGATTTTATTTTTAAATCAATCTCTTTTTTATTATCTAAAAATAAATTTAATTGTTGATATTCTACTTTATCTTTTTCTACATATTCATCAACTAAATTACATACTGCTATATTAATCCTTCTAACAAGAAGAAGAGGATTAACTATTCTATCATATAAATTATTTATAGCCTTCATAATAATCTTAGTAGAAGATGTCTTATAATCTAATCTAATAGTACCATGAGCACTCTTAGGTACATATCTTCCATAAAAATCTTTAACAATATCTCCGTCATATTTATTTCTTATTATAGGATTAGTTAAATTTTCTATATCATAACCAACAGTTAGAACTATATGATCTGTTATTAAATGTTTATCTACTATATCTAATACTAACAAATCCATCATTTCATTAACTATTAATTTAGCTTTCTTATAATCATATGGTTCATGTAATACTTGTCCAGATGATAGACTATTAGTACTAGGTTTATAATTTTTTATATCATGAATGGTACAAAATTCATATCCCCAAGCATGATCTATTAATAGTTCAGCATTAATACCAAATAATTTATATAATCTATCTTCATTATTAATAGAAAATCTAGCTATATCACCCATAGTATATAAATTATTATTTTCTAATTTTTTAGCATATCCCCTACCTATTCTCCAAAAATCAGTAAGAGGCTTATGATTCCATAATAACTTACGATAACTAATTTCATCTAACTCTGCTATTCTAACTCCATCTTTATTAGGTTCTATATGTTTAGCAACTATATCCATAGCTACTTTAGCCAAATATAAATTAGTTCCTATTCCACATGTAGCAGTAATACCAGTAGTATCATATACATCCTTAATTATTTTACTAGCTAACTCATGAGCATTTAATTTATATAACTTTAAATATGTTGTTATATCACAGAATACTTCATCTATAGAATAAACATGAATATCTTCTGCTGATATATATTTTAAATAAATATTATATATATTTGTACTATATTTCATATAACAATTCATTCTAGGTACAGCTTTTATATAATCTAATTCTAAATAAGGATTATTATTTATTTCATCATTATTAAAAGACTTACCTCTAAATCTATAATTATTTATCTTTTTTCTTCTTTCATTATTTATTTGTTTTACTTTTCCAATAACTTCAAATAATCTACTTCTTCCAGATAAACCATAACTTTTTAAAGATGGACTAACAGCTAAACAAATAGTTTTTTCAGTTCTAGATTCGTCAGCTACTACTAAATTAGTAGTCATAGGATCAAGACCTCTTTCTACACATTCAACAGATGCATAAAAAGATTTTAAATCAATACACATATATACTCTATTCATTTATTCCATCTCCAAAAGCATTATATCACATACATATGTTTGTATCAATAAATTTTTATAAAATTTTACAAATAAAAAAACTATACTATTTTATATCTATATAGTATAGTTTTTCTCCTGTACTTAATTTATCCAAATATATAGCCCCAAATTTCTCATAATAATTATCTAGTTCTGTCTTTAAATATATTTTATTAAATCCTCTATCTTTAGCCTCTTTAATTATAGCATCATTTAATAATTTAGAATACCCTTTACCTCTATATTCTTCTTTAACATAAATAGTAGCATACCATGGACTTAAATCCTTACGTTCATCTGTATCAAATGGAAATAAAGATATAAATCCTACTAACTTATCTTTATCTAATAATATTAATTTACAAAAATATCTATTATCAAAATTATCTTTAATAAGTTTTATCTTTTTATTTACCTTATTATCTCTATCTTCTATAGATTTATCAATACTACCCCATTCATTATGTTCTAATATACATACTTCTTCTAAATACTCTTCTCTATCTTTTAAATTATATATCTTCATATTATTTATTTTCCTTAGATAAATACCATATAAGTAAAGATCCTATAAAATTACCTAATATACAGATAATTATAGAATAGTGGAATGTTCTAGCTACTCCCATTGTAATTATATTAGCTATACAGTGTTGAAATCCACAGAATATAAATAAAGGTATTCCAAATATTATACCAAGTGGTGTATTCTTTCTATACATATATACAGCTATATACATAATAACCCCACATAGTATAGATTTAATAAAGAAAGATATTGATATATCCCAACTACTAACTTTAGTAATAGCATTCTTAAATACATCTACATCAGTTACAGAAAATATAAGTCCTATCAAATATCCAGCTAAAAGATTAATTATTAATATCATTAATAAATCTACTAACTTTATTTTATCTTGGATTAAGAATCCACACTTCCCAGTAAATAAATTAAGTCCCATATAACATACTCCTAATAATCCTAAAGCAAATAATACCGGGCCTAAAGGATTACCTAATTTTAATAATGCATAATCTCCTAATGCTATAAGTATAGATGCCGCTATACTCTTATTAATTAATTCTAACTTCTTTTTCATATCTTACTCCTTTTAAATAAGTATAACATATTAATAATTATTATTTATCTAATTTTACAACAAGATAATATCTAATTACTCATCATAAGCCTAATAGTAGAAGCTACCGGTATATAAGAATTAGCATTAGGTGACATTTCTATTACCCTACTACCTATTCCTTCTATTTCTACTTGAAAAGATTTTAATTTTTTCTTAGCTTCAGCACTAGATAAACCTATAACATCAGGTACTCTATCATATTTAGTATCATACCATAAAAATTCCTTTTCTAATCCACCTTCTTGTTTTTCTATATCTAAAGCTGCTATTGAATCTTCAAGTATTGCTCTTGCAATAGGTGCAGTAGTAGTACCACCATATTGAACAACACCTTTAGGATTATCTATAGCAACATATACTACTACCTTAGGATCATTAGCAGGTAAAAATCCAATAAAAGATAATATATAATTACCTACCATATATCTCCCATCTTTAACTTTTTGAGCAGTACCAGTTTTACCACCTACTCTATAACCTTCTATATAAGCATTTCTTCCACTACCATTAGCAACAACACTCTCCAGTGCCATTCTAACTGTATTACTAGTATCACTACTTATAACCATCCCTTTACTCTTAGGTTTATTTTCTAATATTATCTCCCCAGTTTCAGGTTCTACTATTCTCTTAACTATATATGGAGTATATAAAGTACCACCATTTACTGTAGCACTAACAGCAGCTACTTGTTGAATAGCAGTAACACTAACACCTTGTCCAAAAGCCGTAGTAGCAAGTTCTACAGGCCCCACATTAGGTAAAGAAAATAATATTCCTTTACTTTCCCCATTCAAGTCTATCCCTGTTTTTTTGCCATATCCAAACTTATCAATATATTTAAATAATCTTTCTTTACCTAACCTATTGCCTAATTCTACAAACCCCGGATTGCTTTGTGTCAATACACGAACACTCCAAGCCCTTATAATTACTGCGATTAGCCATTGTCTTAAGTGACTCTTCCTTAAGATTATTTTTATTATTCATATCTAAATCTATATCAATA
>CACXFI010000068.1 GCA_902766875.1 uncultured Erysipelotrichaceae bacterium
CAGTTTACAGATTCAGAGTATTTTGAAGAGTATAACGTTACAGGGGTTGATTATACAGGAAGAGCTATAATACCACAAGAAGTACATGCTAAATATGTTGTATCTTTACATGTAAATAGTAGTAATGCTAGTTATGTAAATGGTATGGAATTATATGCTCCTGATAATATTAATTATGATTTAGCTCAATTATTTATAGATAGTATTATGAAGAATACTGATATTGGATTATCTAATAATACTACTAATAGGATAAGTCCTGGTATTTATGTTCATAATTTTAATGAGGTAGAGATAGCTAATGCTAAAGCTAGATATGATAGATTAAAGTATAAACATTATGAATTATTATCTACTAAGAGTAATTATTTATATATGATTAGAGAAACTGGGGGATATTTAACTGGTGCATATGTAGATGATAGTAATCCTGATACTGTTGGTGTTAATCCTTACTATAAATCTAATGTTGGAGTAGAAGCATATTTGATAGAACTAGGATATTTGACAAATAGTGGAGATTTTGATAAATTAACAAATAAGCAAGATGAATATGCTACTGCTATTGCTGATACATTAATATATAAATTAAAAAATGAAAAATAATTTAAATATTATTAAAAAAATTGTACTGTAATATAAAAATTACAGTATTTTTTATTATGTATAATTATTTTTATTAAAAGTAGGGGGTATTGTTTATATTTAATTACAGAAATAGAATTTTATTATTTTGATTAGTATTTTTTATTATGCTATAGTCTAGATGGAGGAGGATAAAAGATGTTAAATCAAATTGTTTTAGTAGGTAGATTAGTAAAAAATCCGGAACTTAAAGTAACAGATAATGGTAAGAAAATGACAACTATTACTTTAGCTGTTCCAAGAAATTATAAAAACCAGGAGGGAGAGTATGATACTGATTTTTTAGATTGTACTTTATGGACAGGCGTAGCTGAAAATACTAGTGAGTATTGTCAATCTGGTGATATGTTAGGGATTAAGGGAAGAGTACAATCTAGAATTATTTCTAATGATGATGGTACTAAGAGTAAGAAAACAGAAATTATTGCGGAAAGAGTTACTTTTTTGGCTAGTAGTGCTACTAATAAAGAAAATAAAAATAGTAAGGATGTAATTGAGTTAGATAAGGATATTAAGGAAGATAAAAACAAAAAAGTAACTAAGAATTCTAAAAAAGCAGATAAATAGTCTGCTTTTTTTGATATGAAAGGTTATATGAATTATTATAATGAGATAAATTGTGTGATTATTAATACAAGTGTAGGCTTTTTATACTGTTATCTATAAAAATAAACTAATAATTAAAAAAAAATTAACAATTCTCTTGCATTATAAAAAAAAGTTGTTATAATATAAGTTGCTTGATTAGTAATTAACTTATTCTGTTATTTGATAATTAAGGCTTTTTGTTAAGTAATTAACAAAAAAGGAAGAAATTAACAAACTATGATTATCTTTTCGTTAATTATGATTGTAACTTCAGTGATTTATACTGTAATCAGTATTAACAAAAGTACTAGTTTAAAGAAAGAAGGAAGTGTAAAATGTTAATTGGTAAGAGAATTAAAGATTTAAGAATTGAAAAAGGTATGAGTCAACAAGATTTAGGAGATTTAGTAGGTGTTACTAAGGTTTCTATTTGTGGTTATGAAAATGGAACTAGAACTCCTAGTTTAGAAACTTTTGATCTTTTAGCTGATATTTTTGGAACAACTACTGATTATTTACTTGGAAGAGAAGTTCCTATTGTTAGTGAAGATAATAGTGAGTTTATTGGGGCTATATCAAAAGATGATATAGATATAATTCAAGAATTTAGACATTATCCAAATTTATATGGTAAGTTAATTAAAGATGTTAAACGTTATGTAAGTTTAATTAATAAAAAAATGAGATAAAAATTTAATTTTATGATATAATAATATTGTAATATTAAAAAGTTAAGATAAAGAAAAGTAATTATAATTAATATTTTAAGAGAACTAGTGGTGGTGGGAACTGGTAATATATTATAATGAAGAACACTTTGGAACTGCCTTTATGAAATATAGTAATTTAGGCCGGATTATTCCGTTATATTTAGAGTGATTACTTAGGTAATAACTAGGGTGGTACCGCGGATATATAGCAACATTCGTCCCTTTGGGATGATGTTGCTTTTTGTTTGGAGGAAAAATTATGGATATTAAAGAATTATTTGAAAAGGATTATATTGGTAAAAAAATTACTGTACAAGGGTGGGTTAGAAATCATAGAAAACAAGCCCATTATGGATTTATAGATCTTTCTGATGGTACTTGTTTTGAGCATTTACAAGTTGTATATGATGATAATTTAGATGATTTTGAAGAAATAGCTAAAATTAAGATTGGTAGTGCTTTAACTATTAATGGAACTTTAAATGAATCTCCTAAGGAAGGTCAAAAATTTGAACTTGTACTAGAAAGTTATAAATTAGAAGGGGATTGTCCAGATGATTATCCTATTCAACCTAAAAGACATACTAGAGAGTTTTTAAGAGAGCAAGCTTATTTAAGACCTAGAACAAATTTATTTCAAGCTGTATTTAGAGTTAGAAGTGTAGCTGCTTATGCTATACATAAATATTTTCAAGAAAATGATTATGTTTATGTTAATACTCCTTTAATTACTTGTGCTGACTGTGAAGGATCAGGAGAAATGTTTAGACTTACTAAATTTGATATGAATGATTTACCTAAGGATGAAGAAGGTAGAGTAGATTTTTCTAAAGATTTATTTGGGAAAGAGGCTTTTCTTACTGGTACTGGACAGTTACATGGAGAAGCATATGCTTTAGCTTATAAAAGAATATATACATTTGGTCCTACTTTTAGGACAGAAGAATCTAATACTAAGACTCATGCTAATGAATTTTGGATGATAGAACCTGAAATGGCTTTTTATGATTTGAAAGATTTAATGGATATGGAAGAAGAAATGCTAAAGTATGTTGTTAAGTATGTGCTTGATAATTGTTCTTCAGAAATAGAGTTTTTCAACAATTTTGTGGAAAAAGGATTAAAAGAGAAATTAGATAAATTAGTAAATAGTAAGTTTAATAGAATTACTCATGAAGAAGCGATTACTTTATTAAAGAAGGCTCCTAATAAATGGGAATTTACACCGGAATATGGAGAAGATATAGCGAAGGAACATGAAAGATATATTACTGAATATTATAATAGTCCAGTATTTATATATGATTGGCCTAAAGATATTAAATCATTTTATATGAAACAAAATGATGATGGTAAAACAGTAGCTGCTGTTGATTTAGAAATACCTGGTGTTGGCGAATTGATGGGTGGATCTCAAAGAGAAGATGATTATGATAAACTATTGAAGCGTATGGATGAAGTTGGGATGACTACTGAGACTAAAGAAGGATTATATTGGTATACTAACTTAAGAAGATATGGTGGATGTTATCATAGTGGTTTTGGATTAGGGTTTGAAAGATTACTTATATATTTAACTGGTGTTGAAAATATAAGAGATGTTATTCCTTTCCCTAGAACTCCATATAATGCTGAATTTTAAAATGAACTTTATGTTCATTTTTTTTCTAAATTTGATATAATAATTTTAGGTGATTGTATGAGTGATGAATTTATTTTTCAAAAATATAAATCTTTAGCAGAAACAAAATTAACTGAGGAGAATTTTGAAGAATATTTTGCTATTGTTAAGCATATTTTAAGTAATTTTGATGTAGAAAAGAAAAAAACCGTGTACAAAAAGGAAGGTTTTATTTTGACTGATAGAATGAATTTGTTTATGGGTTATTATATTTTGTTTAGTCATAAATATATTAATATGATTCAGGGAACGGTAACTAAGTTTTCTATTAAAGATTCACTTCGAAATGTTGCGTACTATGATCCTTCTACCCAAACAATTTTTTATGGAATAAAAAATGCATTTGCGTTTGGTATTGATAATCGTTTTTTTAATGCTTTGTTTATTGCTATACATGAAAATAGACATGCTATGCAATTTAGATGGTTTGAAACTAATTCAATTGATGAATTGTTAGAGGCTGATCCTAATAGTTTATTTGTGTTAAAGGATGCTATAGCCTTAACTAACAATTATAATTTTTATAGGCGCAATCATGGAAGATCATTGATGGAAAATGATGCAGATTGTTATGGAGGAAAATTTGCTTCTGATATGATTTCTAGTTTTTTACCATGGTTATTTGATGATTATTTGTATTACAGTAAATCTGATAGAGTTAATTCTTTTGGTAATTATTTTGAAGAATTGGAAGATTGTGGAACTATTTCTGGTGAATATATTAAACTTGATACAAGTGATAGTCATAAACATGAATCTTTTGATAAATATATATATATTAATAAATGTACAGATAAGATGGCAAAAGAAATGCTTGGAGAGTATAAGCTTTTACAATTATTTTATAATCAAAATGGTACTAAAAAGAGTTATAGAGAAATTATGAAACAAAGAGATGATTATTTAAATAGTGTAAATCCTAATGAAAAAATCACTGTTTGTGATAGTCCTAATTTTGTTCCGAAAACTATTACTATTAGAGAAAGAGTTAATACAATGTTCGATTGTTATATTAAAAGTGATCCTATGTTATATTTGGAGAGTTTATTATTTGATAAACCATTATTTGTAAGTGAAAATAATATAATATATTTATTTGGGGACCATCCAACTCTATATAAAGAATATAAAGATGAAATTGATTATTTGTTTAAGAGAAAAATTAATAATATTGAACCTCATGAAGAAGATAAATTTAATAGTTTGATTAATTATATAAATAGCATTAATATTAAACATGGTATAGATTCTATTGCTAGACCTAATAAATTACCATCAATATCAGGTGGTCCTAGAAAACATTAAAATTTTTTTGTAAAAAATTCCCAGTATTAATATAATAAATTTGTTTATATTAATAATGATTGGAGGGAAAAATGAAAAAAATATTAATGTTTTTTGGTGTTACTGGAGTGACATTATTATTAAGTGGTTGTGGTACTAATGAGATGCTTGCTTGTACTTCAGAAGTTACTTCTAATGGTATGACTACTAGAACTAGATATGATATTGAGTATAAGGATAATGATGTTAAACATTTAAGAATGACTTATCATTATACTCAAGATGAAAATGTAGATGGTGTTGGTACAGGTACTGATGGTAGTGCTAGTGATGGTAATGATACTGGTAATGATGATATAGCTGGTAATGTAGATTCTAATGAAAGTAATGATAGTGATGATGTGGTAGATGGTGCAGTAGGAGATGCTATAGATAGTGCTACTAATACTGTTACTGATACTATATTAGATTTATCTGGTATTAGGGATAGATATAATAATCAACTTAATAGTTATAATGGTATTGAAGGATTTTCTAGTGATATACAAACTGATAGTGATAATGAATATAAGATAGTATATGATATAGATTATAGTACTATTAGTGATTCTGATTTATCGTTATTTAATGCATCTAGGGATTTAGATACATTACGTAGTAATTATGAATCTCAAGGTCTAACTTGTAAATAGTTAGATTTTTTCTTTTATTATTAAATTTATTTGTAAATGAAATTTAATTGTTATATAATAGAATAGATAATGGAAGTATATGGTGGTATTATGAGTAGAAGTTTTTATCATGGTGGAGTAAATTCTGATTTTACAATTAATAGTATAGATATTGTTAGACCTGCTATTAAACAGCAGAATAAGAATAATTCATATATCGGATTTTATGTGTTTGGGGAAGAAAATAGGGATGCTGCCTTTAGATATGCAGAAGTTGGCAATAAGAATGTTGTAAAGTTGAATATGAATGACGATTTGAGAATTTATGAATTACCACCATTTACTATTACTAGAATTACAAAGGAGCAAATTCAAAGATTTCAAGACTTAGGGTATGATATGATTTGTGGTAAAATGCTTGGTAAGATGGAATATGTTTTATTAGCTAAAGATAAAATAGAATCTATGGAAATAATACCATTTAATGAAAGATATAAGTTAGATAATGATGAAATTTCTATGGGTAGAAGTAGATAAATATAATGTATTTATTTGTAAATGAATTTTAATTGTTATATAATAGAGTAGTGAGAGGATGATTTGTATGTATAAAACAATGGATGCTAATGAAGCTGTAGCTAGAGTATCTTATAAATTTAGTGAAGTGTGTGGGATATATCCTATTACTCCTAGTAGTCCTATGGCTGAAAAAATAGATGTTTTAGCAGGAGAGGGAGAAAAGAATTTTTTTGGAAATAAAGTAAAAGTAGTAGAGATGCAATCAGAAGCTGGAGCTGCTGGTATGGTACACGGAGCTTTACAAGGAGGTAGTTTGGCTAGTACTTTTACGGCTAGTCAAGGACTTTTACTTATGATACCTACTTTATATAAAGTAGCTGGTGAATGTCTTCCTTTAGTTTTACATGTGGCAGCTCGCAGTTTGTCAACACAGGCTTTAAGTATATTTGGAGATCATCAAGATATATATGCTACTCGTAGTAGTGGTGTCTGTATGTTATGTTCTAATAATCCTAGTGAAGCTTATTATATGGCTATGGTTACACATTTATCTAGTATTAAATCTAGCTTACCTTTTATTCATTTCTTTGATGGGTTTAGGACTAGTCATGAGATTAGTAAGATTAATATGATAGATATGGATAAAGTTAGAGATTTAATAGATAAGAAAGCTTTATCTGGATTTAGAGAAAGAGCTATGCATACTAATAATCCTAATACTAGAGGTACTGCTCAGAACGAGGATGTATATTTTCAAAATATGGAAGTTAGAAATAGTATGTATAATGATGTACCTAGTATTGTTAGTAAATATATGGATAAAGTTAATAAATTAACTGGTAATAATATACATATTATGGATTATTATGGTAGTGATAAAGCTACTGATGTTATAGTTGCTATGGGTAGTATATGTGATACTATTAAAGATACTATTGATTATTTAAATAGTAAAGATAATAAATATGGTCTTGTTAGTGTTCATTTATATAGACCTTTCGATGGGGAATATTTGAGTAAGATTCTTCCTAAGTCAGTTAAAAATATAGCAGTTTTAGATAGAACTAAGGAAGCTGGTAGTCAAGGTGAACCATTATACTTAGATGTAGTAGCTAGTTTGAATAATACTTCTATTAATATTATAGGTGGAAGATATGGACTATCTAGTAAGAATACTACTCCTGGTATGATTAAGGGTGTATATGACTTTATGTCTAGTAAATATAGTCATCATAATTTTACAGTAGGAATTGAAGATGATGTTACTAATTTATCTATAGAATATGATAAGAATTTTAAATTACCTAGTCATGATACAGAATTTTTAATATATGGATATGGTTCTGATGGTATGGTGTCTACTTCTAAAGATATTATTAAGATAATAGGAGATCATACTAAGAGTTTTGTACAGGGATATTTTCAATATGATAGTAAGAAAAGTGGGGGAGTAACTAGAAGTCATATTAGAATTAGTGATAATCCTATTAGGGCTCATTATTATGTAGATAATCCTAGTTTAGTGGTAGTAAGTAAAGATACATATATTTATAAATATGATATGTTATCCAATATGAAAGATAAATCTACTTTAATATTAAATACTAGTTTAGATGATGATAAGTTATTAAAATCTTTACCTAATAAAGTTAAATATCAACTTGCTAGTAAGAATATTAAATTGTATGTAATAGATGCTTATAAATTAGTTAATGAATTAGGACTTAAGAATAAAATTAGTACTTGTATGGAAGTATGTATATTTAGTATTATTAAAGTTTTAAATAATAAAAAAGTTAATAATATAATGAAAGAGACTAATGAAAAGAGATTTAGTCATAAAGGTAAAAAAATAGTTGATATTAATAACAAAGTTGTTGATAATGCTCTTTCTGCTTTGAGAGAAGTTAAAATAGATAAGAATTGGTTAAATTTAGTATATATAGATAAACAAAATAGAAGTTTCTTAGAAACTATTAATGACTTAGATGGCGAGAGTTTACCAGTTAGTGCTTTTCTAGATAAATATAATGGAGTATTTTTAGCTGGTACATCTCGTGAAGATAAAAGAGATATAGCTGAGAATGTTCCTTGTTGGATAAGTGAGAATTGTATAGAATGTAATCAATGTGCTTTTGTATGTCCTCA
>CACXFI010000069.1 GCA_902766875.1 uncultured Erysipelotrichaceae bacterium
TAATCCTAATTATTTGGTACATTTTATAGGTAATTATATAGATTATAAATATAATAAATATGAAAATACTAAATTATTTAATATAAATGATAGGTATAAAAGACATATGGTGAAAGCTAGGAAGTATATTAATGGAAAATAAGGAATATTATGAAGAGTATATAATTAATAATTATGGAATACCATATGTTAGTTTTAATAATTTGAAAATAGATGTAATAAAAGATATAGTAGAAGCTTTAGAACTTGTATTTAATAGATATCCAAGGTTAGCTGATAGTATTTGTTCTCTTGGTGATTGTGAAGATATTAATAATCAATATAATTTATTTATTAATTCTAATAAACATAAAAAGATAGTATGGGGAGAGTATTTAGAAGATGAACATGAGATTATGAATACTGTATGTTATAATCCGGGATTACTTCCTTTTTTTGGTAAAGTAAAAATAATAAAGGGAAAGATGTTTATACCTAATAAATTTATCGCTATAGCATATGGTAATAAAATGTTAAATACAAGTAAAAAAGAATTGGATGATATGACTATAAAATCTTCTTCAAATGGATTTCATCCTCCGCATTTTAATACTTTTAAAAGTTTTGTATACCATGAATTAGGACATGTATTAACTTTTGTATTAGAATTAAATAATGATTTTGAATTTTTTAATAATATAAGAAAATTATCTAATAACTTTAAAAATATAGATAGTATGATATCTAAATATGCTAATTATGGAGAAGATATTTATGAATTAATAGCAGAAGCTTTCTCTGAATATTTAGTTTCTCCTAATACTAATTCTTTAATTAATTATATAGGAAAACAGATTGATAAAAAATATGAAACTTATCATAATACGTGTATTTTTAACGTTAACAATAAGTTTAAAAACCACAAAATTAGACAAAAGAAACTACAAAAAAAGTAATTGTAGTTTCTTTATTTATATGTGTTTACATGTTTTTTATTTAATATATGTAAATTTAGTTGATTTTTTATTTCAGAAATGGTAAAATTATTACAGATAGCATATGGAAACTCAATAATATAGAGGTTATTTATCATAGACAACTAAGATAAAGAGAATATCATCATATGCTTGAATGTAAAGATGGGAGGTGTAATATATGGAAAGAAGAAGAGGATCTCAAGTTTTAGCTATTGTAGCATTATTACTAGCTGTAGGTGGTTTATCACTAGGTTTTGCTGCTTTTTCTGAAACATTAACTATCAGATCAAGTGCTGAAGTAAAACCAGAAGATGAATTTAATGTAGACTTCCAAAATACAGATGGTACTACAACTGCATTAGCTGGTGTTGCTAGCGGTGAAACTGGAGCTACTGCTGGATCAGCTACTTATGATAATGCAACTGATAATCCTACTATAGGTGGATTAAAAGCTAACTTTACTAAACCAGGTCAAACTGTAACTTATACATTTAGAGTTGCTAATGTTAATAAGATTAAAGCTTATTTAAAATCAGTAACTTTTGCAAATGCTACAGGTTCTGATACTTATAAGAAATGTGAAGCAAATGCTACAAATACTTCTGGTGATACTAGTACAACTGCAACACCTGCTTTAGTTAATGCTGCTTGTAATGGTATTTCAATGACAGTTAAAGTTGGAGAGACTACTTATAGTAGTAGTCAAACTGTAACTGGTGATGGTGGATTACTTCCTGTTGATTCTGCTGGTGCTGTAGTTGCTGGTGGATCTGCACCTGTGGTTGTTACTATTACTTATGCTGCTAATGCAGAACGTGCTGATGGTGACTTTACAGTTACATTTGGTGATGTCTCTTTAGGTTATAGCTCTGTTAGTGCTTAATCTAGAATCACCTTAGTTTATATGATAATTTATATTAGGGCACAACCTGGTTGTGCGGGTTGTGCTCTTATAATATATTTTAACAAAATTATTTGGGAGGAAACATGAAAAAAGGATATAGACGTTTGTTGGGGTTCGAAATTGTTGTTTTTCTAGTTCTTTTACTAAATAGTTTTGTACGAAGTATATTAACTGGTTATTGGATGTTTTTGTTTCTTGTTCTATTACTAGTTATATTTAAGTTTATGTTTGGGTTTGAAAGGGATAGTCATAGATATACCAAAGATATAATAATGGATACTATTATATATTTAATTATATTCTTTATATTATTCTATTTACTTGGTATATTTATAACTTTTGCTAGAGTAGATAATTATTATAGATGGTATGGAATAAAGAACTTTATATTTCCTGTAATATATACTATTGTATTTAGAGAATATCTTAGATATATGATTTTATCTAAGGCTGAAGGTAATAAAGTTATTGGTATTTTTACCTGTATTTTGTTTATATTATTTGATGTAACAGTAAGTTTGTCTGTTGTTAATTTTAAATCTAATTATGATACTTTTATATTTGTTGCTTTAAGATTATTACCTGCTATTAGTAGTAATATTGTATTTAGTTTAATGACATTAAAAACAGGATATAAACCTATTATATTTTATGCATTAGTTATTGGCTTATATAGATATTTGTTACCTATAATACCTAATCCTGATCAATATTTGACATCTATTATTATGTTTATATTACCTATAGGTTTTGGATATAGAGTATATACTTTCTTTAGTAAAGAAAGTGATGATGATGTAGAAAGAGATTATAATAAAAAGACTTTAGTTCCTTATATAATACCTAGTGTAGTTACTATAATTCTTGTATATTTTACTTCGGGATATTTTCATTTTCATGCTATAGCAGTTGCTAGTGGTAGTATGGAACCTAATATTCATAAGGGTGATATTGCTATAATTGAAAAAATTGAAGATGATTATGATAAATTAGAAGTAGGGCAAGTAATAGCATATAAATATGAAGGTGTTATTGTTGTCCATAGACTTATAAATATCTTGGATGATAGAGGAGAATATTTTTATTATACTAAAGGTGATGCTAATAAAGAAGAAGATAATTGGGTGGTTGAGAAGGATATGATTATTGGTATTGTTAATCATAGGATACCTTATGCGGGAATGCCTACTGTTTGGTTGAATGAATTATAGAAAGGAGGATTAAGATGGAAAAGAAATCAACTAATTCAAGTAGTAAAAGTAAAAGAACAAAAGTTAGTACTGACAAGGATAAAGTTGTAATTACTGAGAAAATTGATACATCTAAAACTAGACATAGAATATATTTTAGTTATAATTTTAGATTAGTTACTAGTATTATTTCTTTTGTTGTATTTTTCTTACTTGCATTGTTTTTCATGATGAGATCTTTTTCATTCAAATCTGGAGATTCTATTAATTATCAAGAAAAAAGTAATCTTGATTATAAAGTGTATTTAAAAGAAAATAATTTTTATGAACAAGATTATCTTGGGAAGGATATGTTATATGTAGCTAGTCTTATTGATCATATTGATGTAGATTTTAATTATAATTTTATGATTGATAAGAATACTAGTGTTGATTTTACTTATGATATTATTGGTAAGCTAGTAATAGCAGATGCTAATGGTAAAAGTGTGTTCTATGAGAAAGAATATACATTGTTAGAGAGTGCTACTGATAGTATGGACAATAATAGTACTTATCAACTAGCTAAGAGTGTTAGTATAGATTATCCTTATTATAATTCTTTAGCTAATCAATTTAGAATAAATTATGGAGTTGATACAACTAGTAATTTAACTGTATATTTTAAGATAAAACAAAATAATGATAAGGCTAAAGAAACATTTGTATTAAATAATGATAGTGTTATGTCTGTTACTATACCATTATCAGAAAAAGCTGTAGATATTAAGTTAGATTATAATGAAATTAATGATAATAAAGAAGTACTTGATAATTCGGTTGTAATGGTAAGTAATTATCTATATATAGGTTTAGGTATATTATCTATATTAATTAGTTTATATAGTGTGGTTAAATTACTTAGATTTGTAGGATATTCTATTGTTAAGAAATCTAATTATGATAAATATATTAATAAATTATTAAAAGAGTATGATAGATTAATTATTGAAACTACGACTCCACCATTATTAAAGGATCATAATATTATTAAAATAAATAAGTTTCAAGAATTATTAGATGCTAGAGATAATTTAAAATTACCTGTTAAATATTATGTAGTATCTAAGCATCAGAAGTGTTATTTCTATATTACTCATAATGACGAAATATATTTATTGACAGTGAAAGCTATTGACATGGAAGAACATAGTCATGATAAATAATTGACTATGTTTTTTGGTCTTTTATGTCTTATGCTTGATAATAATGTTTTTGTGTATTTTGTTGACTTTCTTTTTTTTGTTTGTTATACTAATATTAGTATATAATAAAGGAGGAATGTTTATGAAGAAATATATTAAATATATTCCTCTTTTAATTTTGTTAGTAGTTATGATGCTTCAGGTAGGATACTCTGTTTTTGTTAATACTTTAATAATATCTGATGTTACAGCACAAGTTAGATTACAAGAGAATATTAGAGTTACTGGAATAGTAGCTTCTGGTAGTACTAATGGTGGAGTTGCTAATTCAGAAGATTATAATGTTAGTAGAATAGCTCCTAATTTAACTTTACCTAACTCTAATTCTACTGTTACTTATACTGTACAAGTAACTAATTATGGTAATACTAGAATGGAGATATTTGATATAACAGGACTTCCTAGCAATTTAACATATACTATTAATGGGTATGATTTTGATACTCTTTTTTGTGATTCTAATATTAGTGATAAATGTACATTAGGAGCTGTTAGAACATTTACAATAACCATTGGTTATGCTAATAATGGATATAATGGTTCTAATACTGATTATGATGTGTATTTAGATTTGGATTTTAGAGTATATGATTATTATGATTTAACTATTAATAGTGATCAGGCTGATTCTAGTGTTACTTTAACTACTACTGAAGGTACTTATACTGGTGCTGGTAGTGTTTCACATAGAGTGAAAATTGGAACTACTGCTAATTATGTTGTTAGTAAAAATTTATATTATACTGTTAATGAGAATTATACTATGGGTAATCAAGATCATGTAATTAATGTTACTATGGAATTGTTAAAGTATACTATTACTTTTAATCCTAATGGTGGTAGTGTTAATACTGATAGTAAGAGGGTTGTATACAATACTGCTATAGGTGAACTTCCTACTCCTACTAAACCAAATGCTATATTTATTGGGTGGTTTTCTGATACTCCTTCTCAATATGATAGTAGTGTTAGTTATAAAGATAGACCTTTAAGATATTATGCTGATCTTTATGGAGATTTATATAATGCCTTTAATTATGATGATAATGGATTATATACACATTATTTAAATACTGGTATTGGTGAAGGAAGAAAAATTACTCAATATGTATCTACTGATATTTTACCTAATAATAATGATATTACTTTATATGCAGGTTGGGTGTATAAGTGGGAAAAATTTGATAAAAAAATAGTTTGGGATGAAAGACTTACTATATCTGATACAGAAAGTGGAAGAATAGCTGCTGGTTCTTACTTTGCATTTAAAGAAAGAGCAAAATTAGATGAAATAGCTAATGTTAGTGATCAAATGCTTCATTTTACAGATGGGCGTACTTCTAGTATTCTTAATCCGTTACCAGATCATGATGTATATGTCTTTGCAGCTAATAATGATTCAATTAAATCTGGTTCTAAAGCTGAGTATGTTGTAGATCATTTTTGTGTTATAAAAAGTTCTAGAGTTACTTTATGGGCTTATATAACTTGTGATATATATGAAGTAACTAATATTAGATATGCTAAAGGCGATAATAGTTATGGATACTTATATAATAGTAATTTATCTACGTATCCTGCAGATAATTATGTAGATGATAATTGGTATATTTTACAATAAAATTAATTTTATGATATTTATAAATATAAAAAAAGATAGTATTTAATCTTTTTTTATTGTATAATATTATTGTAGAAAGTAGTGTGTTTAGATAATGGCTAAAGAAATAAAGACTCCTTGGTATAAATATTATGATGGTGTAAGAGAACATTTGGAGTATTCTGATACTTCTTTATATGATACAGTAGTTGAATCAATGTTAAAACATCCTGATTATATTAGTTATGATTATTTTGGTAATAAGAAAACTTATCAGGAGTTTGTTAGGCAGATAGATAATTGTGCTAAATCTTTTAAACAGTTAGGTGTTGGATATAAAGATATTATATGTATATGTATGCCAAATACACCGGAAGCTATTATTAGTTTTTATGCTTTAAATAAAATAGGAGCAGTAGCTAATCTTATACACCCTTTATCTGGAGAAAATGAAATTAAATATTTTTTAAATCTTACTAAAAGTAAATATATTATTACTATTGATGTAGCATTTAATAAGATTAATCATATTATAGATAAAACTGATGTTAAAGAATGTATTGTGGTATCAGCTAGGGATTCTATGCCTATGTATATGAAAATAGGATATGATTTAACTAAAGGAAGAGAAATAAAGTTAGAAAATAGCCCTAATATCTTGAAATGGAAAGATTTTATAGAACTTGGTAAAAGTTATCATGAAGAAATAATTTCTAATTATAAAGGATCAGATGTTGCTGCTATTTTATATAGTGGTGGTACTACTGGTAATCCTAAAGGTATAGAACTTACTAATTATAGCTTTAATGCCGTAGCTAAACAGGGATTTGAAGCTTGTGGGTGTTTAAGTGAAGAAGATAAAGTTTTAGCTATTATGCCAATATTTCATGGATTTGGATTAGGTATTTGTATTCATACAGTTCAATATTTTGGGGGTACTAGTATTTTGGTTCCACAATTTAAAGCAAATGAATTTGGAAAATTAATCAAAAAGAATAAACCTAATATTATAGCAGGAGTTCCTACTTTATTTGAAGCATTACTTAAGAGTGAAGATTTAGAAGGTGTAGATTTATCATTTTTAAAATGTGTTATATCAGGTGGAGATACTTTATCTGTTAGTTTAAAAAGAAAAATAGATAGTTTTTTAAAAGGTCATGGAGCTGATATTCAAGTTAGACCTGGTTATGGACTTACTGAATGTGTAACTGGTACTTGTTTAACTCCTATGAATTTTTATAAAGAAGGTAGTATTGGTATTCCATATCCTGATGTTTATTATAAAATAGTAAGAACTAATACTGATTGGGAATTACCTTATGGTAAAGAAGGGGAAATAGTTATTACAGGTCCTACTATAATGAAAGGATATTTACATAATCCTAAAGAAACTAAAAAAACATTAAAAAAACATAGAGATGGTAGGATATGGCTTCATACTGGTGATTTGGGATATATGGATAAGGATGGTTTTGTTTATTTTAAACAACGAATAAAAAGATTGATAGTTAGTTCTGGATATAATTTATATCCTCAATATATAGAAAATGTTATAGAATCTAATCCTAAAGTATTAATATCTTGTGTAATTGGTATTGATCATCCTTATAAGATGCAAGTTGCTAAAGCATTTATAGTTCTTAAAAATGGATATGTAGCAGATGAAAAAACGTTAAAAGAAATTAAAGCTACTTGTGAAAAAAATCTATCTAAATATTCATTACCTTATGAATATGAGTTTAGAAAAGATTTACCTAGAACTTTAGTTGGTAAAGTAGCTTACAGGAAATTAGAAGAAGAAGAAAAAAAGAAAAATAATAATTAATTATATTGATTTAATTAATATGATTTATTATAATAATGATGTAGGAAGGTGGTAAAATGGCAAAATTTTGTGGTAATTGTGGTAAAGAAGTTGATCCTAAAGCAGTAATTTGTGTTAGTTGTGGTAGTGCTATTAAAAGTACTTCTAATAATAATACCAATAATACTAATAAAACTACTAATAATCAAAATGAAAAGAAAGGGTTACCTTGGTGGGCTATACTTCTTATTGTACTTGGAGGATTGGGAGTTTTAGGAATTTTAATATTTATATTTATAATGATAGGTATTTTTTCGTTTGCATCTGTTGTTGATACAGGTTATGATGCATACAATGATATTCTTGATGATACTATGGATGAAATAGAAGAAAGACAAAAACCAAATGAAACTTTAAGAGGAACAGTTAAAGATACTTTGGAAACAGATAATTATAGTATGACATTACTTGAATATAAGACTATGGATGTGATAGAAGATAAATATTCTAATAAGAAAGCATTAGATGGTAAAGAATTTTTAGTATTATTCTTTAGAGTTAATAATGTTTCTGATAAATCTTTATATATTTCTAATTATGATTTTGATGGATATACAGATGGTAGGAAGACTGATTATACATATTTTTACTATGATATAAATGGATATCCTTCGTTAAGTGGATCCATTGCTAGCGGTAAATATATCGATGGATATATAGTATATGAAGTAAGTAAAGAATGGAAAGATTTTGAAATACAATTTACTGATGATGAAGATTATTTGAATAAAACAGATGTTATATTTAAAATAATTAAAGATAATGAAGACAAAGATAATTAATCTTTGTTTTTGTTATCTTTTTGTTTATATGTTATAAATTTAAGTAACTTTATTGACAAATAATAATATTAATTATAAGATAAAGAAGTGTGATGGTAAGGAGTAGTTAGATGACGGGTTTAAATGAAAAAATTTTAATACTTAAAGATAAACATCATGGGTCTATTGATAAAATTTTAGAAGGATGTTCACATCCTTTAGCGATGGTAGAGTTATTAGATAAAATTTTATCAAATGATAATTTATCAATTGATGATAAAGATAATATTCTTAAATATATTTACGAAGCATTAGGTGATAGACAAGCTTATTATACAGCTTATGTTGGAGCTCATTCCAAAATGACTAATAAAGAATTAATAGAGGCTGTTAAAATTACTAGTAAGGCAAAAGGGGAAGACCAGGCATATCATGCAGCTGATATAATTGTAGATGAAGAAATGGCTAAGAGAAAAGAAGTGTTAGAATTAGCTTGGGCTGTTAGCCAATCTTTAGGTAAATATCAAGCTTATTATGGATCTAAAGTTGCTAAGGATAAGAATGTTATTGCTAGTGGGCATGTTATTCCTCTTACGGTGATTACTTGTGAGACTGAAGAATATTATCAAGCTGAGAGAACAGCTATGGTGTGTTTAAATCCTGATTTAATTAATAATGATAATATATTATTCTATGCAGATGTAGTTAGTAGATCTAAGAATCCAGTAGATGCTAAAGAATCTAGTTTTATAGCTACTAATAATTTTATGGATAGTCATAATAAGGAATTGGCTTTAAGAAAAATATTTAAATAAAAAAAGAAGTTTTTATAAACTTCTTTTTACATTGTTGTAATGGTACGATTACTATATGTTCTTATTTTAACATTATTTACTTTATCTATATTTATATTTGGTATTCTTAAGTCAGCTGTAAGATTATAACCTATATCAAATTTCATTTCTTGAACAGCTACTTCATTAAATTTATCGATACTTGGTTTACCATTTTCATCAACTAGACCTTTTTTAATACAATAATCATTAAAATCTCTATATCTATCATTACCATCGTCATGCTGTATATATATAAATAATTGATCTTTTAATGATTCTTTGGTTGTTCTATTTAAACCATCTACTTTTTGTAGTGCATTATAATATGCCCAAATAGTTAGATGATTAGTATCTGACTGTAAATTTAAATATTGCATTAAATCAGCTTTATAATAACCATGTTGTAATCTATCTAAAACACCTAGTTCTTTTAGATTATTATAAGCTTGTTTTATTAAATCTTCTTTATATGATTTTATTTTGTTTTTTTCAATAGTATATTCATTATTTCCAATACTATCTGCTACTTGATATCCTATTATACAGGCACTTGTACTTAACATAGCTACTTCTAAAGCATGTCTTTTTTTATCATTAGTTAATGTTTCTTTTACAGTTTCTTTTATTAATCCTTTATACATTTCTTTAGTTAATTTAAGTTTTGCTAATTTTAATTCTTTTTCTGTATATTCTTTTTTCTTTGGGGTTGGTATTTGATATTGATAAGTTTTATTTGATTTGGTATCTCTAAAGATTATTCTATTTCTATTGGGATATGAGACACTTAATCCTGCTTCTTTCATATCACATATTAATTTAATATATTTAGCTGTTTCTATAGGTATATTTTTATAATATACTACTTTAGAATGAATTCTACCATTTATTTCTTCTAATAATCTTATTTCATCTTTACTATATGCTTCGAATCCTGTTAGATTTCCATTAGAATTCTCATACCAAAAAGAACCATCTGATCTTAAAAATAAATATTTCATAATATCACCTCAATTTAATTCTTTTGTTTCATTTAAGTAAACAGGTTTAAATACTATACCATTATTTTAAAAAATATTCAAGTATTTTTGATTTTTTTATGATATAATTAATTATAGGAGATTGTTATGAAAAATAAAGAAGTATTTTTAACTACTAAAAATATTAATAATAAAAATATAGTTTTACTTAGTGATATTCATTATTCTAATACATTTAATATTAAAATATTTGATAAAATTATTAATCAAATTAAAAAATTATCTGTAGATTATATCTTTATTATTGGTGATTTAATTGATAATACTAATATTAATTATGATGTTTTATATAGCTTTTTATCTGATTTAGAAAAATATGGTAAGGTCTTTATTGGACTTGGTAATCATGATATATATAAATATAATAATATTAAAAGGAGTTTGTTTAACTTAGGTAAAAATATTTGGATTAGGTCTAATCATTCTAAATTATTGAATATAGTTGATAAACTTGATAATACATATTTACTTGATAATGACTCTTACGTAGATAAAGAGAGTAATATTTGTATAACTGGTATTAGTATGAGTTTTGAATATTATGCTAATGATGAGAATACAGATATATTTAAAAAAGAAATAAATAATGTAAACATAAAATTAAATTCTAAATACTATAATATTTTACTTATTCATAGTCCTTATAATGTGTATAAAGTGCCTGATATTTTAAAAGATTATGATTTAGTTTTATCTGGTCATATGCATGGAGGATTAGTTCATCCTTTATTTAGTAAATTATTCAAAAAAAATAAGGGGTTAATTTCTTCTAGAAAAGAATTATTTCCTAATTATGTAAGAGGAAGAACTAAAACTGATTATTTTGATGGATATATATATGAGGGAATTACTAAATTATCAGAGTCTTCTACTAAATTTTTGCATTTTTTTGATAGGTTATTTCCTAAAAATATTGGTTATATAGAAATTAATAAGATAGATACTTAATAGTTGTATTTATCTTTTTCTTATGTTAAAATACTATCGTTGGATGTGAGAATTATGAGAGTTGGAATATATTCTTTAGGGTGTAAAGTAAATATTTATGAAAGTGAATATGTTATAGAATTATTAAAAAATCATGATTATGAAATAGTGGATTTTGATAGTATAGCTGATATTTATATTATTAATACTTGTAGTGTTACTAATCAAAGTGATGTTAAGAGTAGAAAAATGATAAGAGAAGCTAGAAAAAGAAATCCTGAGGCTTTGGTAATTGCAATGGGATGTTATACTCAGGTAAAACCTAATGATGCTGATGCTGATATTGTTTTGGGTAATAAAGATAAATCTAGGATTATTGAAATAATTGATGAATATTTAGATAATGGTAATAATATAAGTAAAATATATGATTTGAGAAGTGATATAGAATTTGAAGATATGAAGATAGATAAATTTGAAAATCATACTAGAGCTTTTGTAAAGATACAAGATGGTTGTAATGCATTTTGCACATATTGTATAATTCCATATACTAGAGGGAAGATAAGAAGTAAAAAGTTCGAAACAGTTATTGAGGAAATAACTGATTTAGTGAATAATGGTTACAAGGAAATAGTACTTACTGGTATTCATACTGGTAAATATGGTATGGATATTAATACTGATTTAGAAACATTGTTAAAAGAACTAGTTAAAATTCCTAATATTTATAGAATAAGATTATCTTCAATTGAAATAAATGAGATTACTGATGGTATTATCGATCTTATGAAAAATAATAATATAATTGCTAGACATCTTCATATCCCATTACAATCTGGTAGTGATAAAATATTAAAATTAATGAATAGAAAATATGATTTAGATTATTTCTTTAAGAAACTTGATAAGATTAGATCAAATATAGAAGATATATCTATTACTACTGATTTAATTGTAGGGTTTCCAAATGAGACTGAAGAAGATTTTAAGAATACTATAGATACTTTAAATAGAATTAAGTTTACTAAAATACATACTTTTCCTTATTCAAGAAGAGATGGAACAATAGCTAGTACAATGAAAAATCAAGTAGATGGTAATATTAAGAAAAAAAGAGTAAGAGAAGTATTAGAAATATCTAAGAAATGGGAATATAGTTTTTATAATGATAGAATAGGTAAAACATATGATGTTTTAACTGAAACTAATAAAAATGGTAATTATATAGGTCATACTAGTAATTATATACCTATTATTATTGATAAAGAAGTTACTGATAATGATATAGTTAAGGTAAAAATAACTAATGTAGATGATAATAATATAGTTTACGGTGAATTAATAAATTAACTTATAAGTATTGACTTATAAGTTTTTTTCTGTATAATATATATCTACTTGAAGGGTTTTATTGATAAAGATATGTTTAAGGGGGGAAATAAAATGCATTTTAATCCTAAAATTGATAAAATTTTAGATGTAGTTAAAGAAGAAGACAGAATGTGTGGTAAGATTGTTAGTCACTTTAGTGCTATACTACCTAGTGATGTTTGTGAAAGTATTGAAAAAGGATGTAGTAGCTATATAGATGACTTTAATTATACATATTGTGATAATGATAATGATATGTATGAAGTTGGCTATTATAGTAATCCTATGTTGTCTGATTTAACTATTTATAAACATAAGCCAGCTTATGATAAAGATAATAATTATATTGGTAGAA
>CACXFI010000070.1 GCA_902766875.1 uncultured Erysipelotrichaceae bacterium
ATAGAACTTTGAATCTTTTCAACAAGTTCTGCTTCATTATTCTGAAGAAGTCTAATTTGTGGAGCCATTTGAATAGATATAATTCTAGTAGTCTTTAAATCATATATTTTCTTTTCAAATCTATTAATCATATTCTCCATATCATTAACTTTTTGAATATCTAATTGTTCTCCAGACTTTTCAGCTTTTTCTTTTAATTCAGGTAAAGTTTTAGTTCTTAATTCTTCTAATTTCTTTTCACCTGCAATTATATATAAAGATATCTCTTTAAAATACTCTAAATTCTTTTCATACATAGTATCAAAAATACTAATATCTTTTAACATTTGTAATTTATCTTTTTCAAGTCCACCCTCTATAGTATCAATATTCTTCTCTATCTTAGAATATTTAGCTACTATATAGTCTAATTCTTTCTTAGCACTACTAAATAATTTACCAAATAAACCTTTCTTACCACCACTTGCTATATCACTATCAAAAGATTTAATTTGACTAACCAAATTAGCAAGTAAATCTCCTACTTCTCCAGTATTCTTAGTTTTAACATCATCTAAAATACTATCAGAAAATTTAGATATCTTTTCTTGAGCAGCTACACCATATTGTAATATTTGTGTAGCATCATTAATATCAATCTTCTTATTAAATTCTTCAATAGCTTCTTTCTCTTCTTTAGATAATGAATCATAATTCAAAGATTCCTCTATTTGTTTTTCTTCTACTTTCTCTTCACTAACTAAATCCTTAATACTCTCTTCATCAATTTTCTTTTCTACTTTTAATTCTAAATTATTCATATTTCCTCCTTATTTTATATAACAATATATTAATCAAAAAGATAAAATAGTATTAACATAATAGAATTATCCTTTATAGAGATATACAAATCATCTCCAACACTTTCAAAACTATCACTTTTTGATATATATATATTTACACTACTATTTATATAATCAATTAACCTATCTAAAGACTTCTTTGAAATTTTTGCATCATATAGTGAGCAATTTACAACATTACTAATAAATCTAAGATTTTGAATAAGATCATTAGGTAATACTTCTTCTAAAACCAACTCGTTTAGATTACATAATTTGCTATAATCTTTGTTATTATCAAACTCTGTAGTATTTAATACTCCTTCATTAATTGAAATAGAATCACTAAAATCAATATATTGTCTAATTTTTTCTAAATCAATTATACTTTTTACATATATATCCTTAAAACTATTATTATTTAAAGATTTAATCATTACCATAGAAGCACTTACAGCTCCATAAATATGCCAATTATAATAATTACTCTCAAAATCAGATATTTTAAGATTACTAGCCGTTTCTATAAATATTTCTTTATTATTAATTACTTCTTTTAAATCTAATATATATTTATTAACTTTTTTATCAACCATTTTTCCACCTATTAATTGTTTTTTAAATAATCTATTAATTTATTATAAGTATCCATTTTTAAACTAGTAACTGTACTAGTAATAGTTTGTGGAACACCTAACCCGATACCAGATACATCATAAGTACCCCCAGTAACACCAGTTCTAAAGCCATATCTCTCCCAAGCTATTTGGCCTATTTCTTTATCATTTAATGCTTCATATAGTTTAGCCCCATTATCAGTAAATACTGTAAAACAATGTGAATTCCAAATAGTAGGTGTTGGATATAATATTCTAATATCATCCTTTACCTGATTAAATGCATCTGGACTAGAATTAGCAAAATCTATCATACTTTTCTCATAATCAACTATCATAGGTTCTCCACCCATACCAGTCTTCAAATATCTTTCAAATAAATCTGCTGGGGTATTATTCATATATCCAGATTTAATATAAAATTCTTTTAACTTAGGTAGATTAGTATTTATATTCTCATCAGTTACTTGTCCACCACTAAGTATAGAAAGTAATAATCCATAATAAGTAGCTCCTGGACTAGAAGATACTGGATCAGTACTAGCTATATTAATAGTTCCATATAAATTAGATAGTCCTATATCAGACCATTTCTTACCTTCTAATATATAACTAATTAATTTATTCATATCACTAATATAATATACACCATCTTTTTCAGTAACTATTCCTTCTTTAATAAGAACATCAACTACTTCTTTCCAACTATATATAACTATAGGAGTATTCAAAGTAAGTCCACCATCTAATACTGTATATCTATCAGATTCACCTTTTTCTTTATTAGGACTCAACTTATAATAATCATAAAATCTCTGATCTGATGTAAACAAAGCATCATATTTAGACACACCTTCAGATTGAATAGTATAAGTATCTCCTTCACTAATTCTACTAGCTATATATTGGTCCCCCAAACCAACACTTTCCCTAATTAGAGGCATAGTTATAGTTTTACCATTACTCCAAGTATCAAAAGTAACATTTAAATTATATTTCTTCTTAAGTATTTCTTGTACATCCTTATCAGCAAGAAAATCTTCTTTACCACCACCTGTAGCTACATAAACATTAGTAAGATTCTTAAATTTAATATTACCATCATTATCACTAAGATTCTTAAATAGAATAATAGCAATTATAAGCACTATAAATATAATTATTCCAATTATAGCCTTTTTATTTTTCATTATTTCCATCACTACCTTTCATTAAAAGATTATCCCCTACTATACCATCAGCCTTTAACATCAAATTATATACTTTCATATCAGCATCAGCATCAGTAATATCATCCTGATATAAAGAAGATAATATTGATTCAAATGCGCCTTTAGTATTCTCAATCATCTTATCTGCCTTATCCATAAAAGTTTTACCTTCTTTAGATGCTAATTTTTGATTTTCAATTTCATCATACCTATTAACTATCTTTATAAGTACAGGTAAATAATATTCAAAAAAATTATTTAAACTATCACCCTTCTTAGGATTATTTTCAACAACATCTATTATCTTAGTAACAGTATTATGTATTTCATTTAAATTCTTTTTTGTTGACTCCTTTTCAACTTTAGGTATTAAATTAATTATTTCCTTATTTTGCTTTTTAGCATTATTTATCTTAACATATAAAGGTTTATTACTACTTTTTAAAGTTTCTTTAGTTTTAACATCCGAAAATATTAATTCACTAGCTCCAAAAGCAGCAGCTCCAATTACTAAAGATGGACCTAAAGCTAAAGATAAACCCACATAAGGAATAGCAAAGAATGCGCTACCAAGAAAAGCTGATACAATTTCCTTATTCTTCATCTTAGTTATAACTCCTAACCAAAGCAAATGCCTCTCTAAGGCCTGATTTGCCATCAAATACTTTAGCATTAGTTAAATCCGCTATTCTACCAAGTTCATATTCTGAAGAACTACCAAACGTAATACTATAAATAGGTATATCTAATTTATTTTTCTTATAATAACGCTTAAGATCATCTAAGCTACCAGAATTAGACTGACCATCAGTCATCAAAATAACTGTTCTAGTATATTCATCACTATTTTCTTTTTCAAGTATCTTTAAAGCTTCTATACTAGGATCATATATATTAGTACCACCACCAGCTTCTAATTCATTAATCCTTTCAATAATATCTTGTGTTTCATTCCCATACTTAGCATCAAAAATATCATCTACCTCATTATTAAAAGTTATTACGCTAATTTTATCATTATTAGAAAATTGAAGTTGATCTTTACTTGCAGTATCATAATCTAATATATAACTCATAGCATCCTGTAATTCCTCTAAACCTTCACCAAACATACTACCAGAAACATCCAAACAAAATACTACATGAGTAGGTTTTCTAAGCTTTTCTATGTACAAATTAATAGCAGATGTTATAACACTTTTACTAGGGTATTTCATATCTTTTAAATATTTACTAGTGTCTATTCCCCATTCTGGATTAAATACTTTTTTATCAGTATCTTCCTTTATTCCACCATACCAACTTCTATATCCATAAGATTCCATTTTAAGAGTAGCTTCATCACTTCTAAGATATTCTTGCAATATATCAAATCTCTTTTTAGTAACTTCATCTAAAGAATCATTATTTATATAAGCAAAAGGCATATCATTAATAGCAACTCCATCTACAGGATATATTAAATATAAAGGTTCTTTTTTATCTTTAACTAATTTCTTATTTAATTCTATTAAGGAACTCTCATAACTATAAATAGCATTATAATCTCCATTTATAAACATATCAGTTAAATATTCTTCATCACCTGATACTCTTTCTACTCCCTTAAAGAAGTTCTTCAAATCATTACCTAATTTTTCATCCTTAATCATGTCTTCTGTTAAAACTTCAGGACTACCTGCTAAACTATTTAAAAAACTAAGATAAGTAGTAGCACCAGTATTAGTTTTAGTAACAGATGCCATAACATATTTTAATTTACCTTCTGATATAACATTAAGTATATCTCTATTATATACATCCTTACCAACTAATCCCAATTCTTCAGCTTTACTCTTACTAACACCCAATACTACAGGATCTATCGCTATAGATTTACTATCTGTAGTTAAATAACTATTATTAAGCATATATAACCATATCGAATTAGATATCCATACCGCATCATAATCACTACTATCAGCATTTAATATATCCACCATTTCTAAATCACCATAATGATCAATACTAACATTAAATCCTTGTTTCTTAGCATAACTAATTATATCATTATCCATACTTTTAGTAGAAGTAGATGCTAATATTCTAAAAGTATTACCTCTAAATATTCTATCTGATACTTCACTATCCTTATCATTAAATATCATATAACAAATAACTAAAAAAATAACAATTACCCAAAATATCCATTTCTTATTTTTTTTCTCCACAAATCCACCTTCCATCTTAATATAAATATATCATAATTAAATTAATATTACAATAATTACCAACATATTTAAACATAAAAAAACTAGAATAATCTAGTCTTTAATTTTTTTAACAAAAGTTGCTATCAATTCATCTATTTCTACAGTTTTATATCTTTCTTCCTTAAATGATACATAATTTCCTTCTTTTACATCATCATTAATTATATTTTGAGCTAACAATAAATATTTTACACCATCTTCACTAATTATATAACCACTACTACCATTATAATTAACTATCTTTCCATATTTCATTATTTTCTTACACCACCTTTTGAAGATTTAGAATTATTCCTCTTTTTAAGTACTTCAGCTATTTCCATTTTAGTTCTCATATCATCCTTAGATTTATCTAAAACAAAAACATCAGACTTATTATTTTTAAATCCCACATAAAAATCCTCTCCACTAACTACATAATCATATTCTTTTACAGAATACTCTGTATTTATATCTTCAGGAAGTATACCATTTAATAAATCATTTATTATTCTAAGTTGTTCAATCCTATAAATAGCATCATTACCATGATAAATTCTAATTTGATCTCTAACAGTATCATATACCGGAACATCATCTCTAAAATCATAAGGTACTATTGAATTATCAGAAGTTGATGTTGCTAGAACAATAGCCTTATCCATCATATTAAAATTTAAATCTCTAAATGCTTTTTTTCGATCACTAATTTCTAATTTTCTACATTCACTCACATGTTCTTGCAAAGCATAATCTGATGTTATTAATACATTATCAATAGGAACATCACTATCATTACTTTCAGATACCAAATATTTTGAAACCTGTTTCATTACTTCATATAATTCTTCATTGTTATAATTACTACTAACACTATCTCTAAGTTCATTTAAAAATAAAGTATTACCATTCCTAAAACCACTAACCCTACTAACAAATTCTACTGTTTCAGAATCAACAAATCTAATATGAAATCCATTTTTATCTTGAATACAATAATGGTATAAATCATCAAAAGCTCCACCCATTCTAAGACAAGCTTCTGTTCTCTCACCATAAGTAAGATTCATCATATTAGTACTATTACCCAAAACAACTCCAATTTTTTTACCATTAGATAGAGTAAACGTTTGATTAATCGGTGGAGTTGTAACTTCACTCCTAGTATACATATCTTTCACTAATTCTAAAGTACCTTTTAATCTATTATATTTAGACATACTTGCTTTATTTTTACCAAAATTAGATGCTATTAAATTATAATCCTCTCTACCAAATAATAAAGAATAAAAATTTGATAAACTAGAATAACAATTACCATAATCAATAACACTAGTAAGTGAAGCTTTACTATCTACTTTATCTACTATCTTATCAAAATTGCCTATTAATCCTGCTAATGTTCCTTCCTCAAATACCAAATCACATTCTTTTATAAGAGGATTAAATGTTTCTCCCCAACCTACCATCTTATATTTACTAAAAAAATTATTTAATTTCGTTAATAAATCAGGATTATTTATAGTATTCATTAACCCATTAAAATTAGTCTCAGCTAGTATTCCTAGTAAAAACTCTGGATTAATATCTTTTTGGACATATTTATAAGATAAAGTTTTATTTTGAGAATTATCAGGATTATAAAAGTCAAAATCAATTTTATTATCATACATTATATCTAAAAGACCACTAAATTCCTTTAAATATACTCTAATTTCAGGAGTGAGTTGAAAATTCTTAGGAGCTTGTTTTACAGCCAAAATAGAGTGAAACAAATCATAATCATCTATTAATTTCAACTGATTTGTTGTAAATAAACTTCTATCTAATCCTCCTAATCTACTATATATAGCATAAGGGCGATTTTCAATATAATCTTTTTTATAAGATTCTCTAGTTATAACTTTATCAAGAAGTAACACCTCATCAATATTTTTTATCCTCATTCTTACATATTGCTCTCTTTCAAAGGCTATATATCTATCAGTAATTTGGTGTAAAACTCCTAATTTACCTTTCATAATTTGTTTAATAAATTGTTCATAATCTACATTATTCTTAACTAAATATTCATCTATTCTTATTCTACTCTGAATAGCATCTAATAATTCTCTAACACCATCCTCATTTTTATTAAAAACACACATTTCAAAAGCATTAAATATATTATATATTTCTGGATTAGTTATTCTAAATTGCCTTTGTAATAAAGAATTAACTACATCATTTCTAATCGATTTATCAAAATATAAATTACTATCATCAAATAAACTTAATAGTTTATCAAAATTATCTTGAGACATATTAAGACATTTAATAATATTACTATTATCCATAAATTTTAACGTTGAAAACCCAAATCTTTTTATAAACCTAGTTAAATTATCATAATTAACATTAAATTTTTCTGAATAAACTTTTATAATATATTCATACCTAACATCATATTTAGGCATTCTACTATTAGATATTATTTTAGAATGAAGCATCCCAAAATTACTATCTAATTCTTCTTTCGGCATCAAAGAAAATATTGTATTAATAAAAAACATATAATCTATCCGACTACTATCTAAATTTGAGCAAGGATAAGAATAAGAAAATAATTTATCATTAATTACATACTTATTAATAGCTTCACTTATTTCTGCTTGATTTAAAGTATTAATCATACTATAAAAAGTATATGTTCCTATATTATCGTTAACTTTTTTCATACCATCTATAACTGTAAATATTATATCTTTTTTTATACTAGCAGGAAGATAATCAACAAGATTATAAAAAGATGTATTATTAACATAGCGATTGTTTATTAAAAACTTTAAAACTTCTCTAGCATCATAATGTTCATCATAAAAAATTCCGACTACATTACCAATACTATTTAAAGTCACATCTTTCCTTATATTTTTGCTATTCACTTTATTAAGTTCTCTAGCTAAAAACTTCAAGATATCAAACATACTACTATCTTCTAATGGTACTAATTCTCCTTTAAAAGCTTCTAAAACTTTATAATAATCAAAATTCCCAAATCTACTTCCTTCCTGATTTGGTTTTCTACTATCCCAAAAATCCTTAAATATAATTTCTTTAAAAATTCTAGATCTATCCTTAATATTAAATTCAAGTAAATAATCAGATATATTGTAAGGAGTAATTATATTATTACCAAGTTGTTCTTCTCTTTCCCTTATTGTTTGAAAAAAACTCTCTTTATATTTTTGAGGTACATGTTGAAATAAATTATAAATATTATATTCATTTGGTTCTTTGAAACATGCTACTTTCATTATTTCAAAGGCTATTTCTTCATTACTTATACCAGATAAAATTCTCTTATATGATCCCCAAGCATTAAAATCATAATAATCAATATATTTTAATCTTATTTCTTCAGGTAATTGTTCAATATAAGTATTAAGAAATACACTATCATCATTCTTTTTGTTTTCTAATATTATTTTAAATTCTTCTTCTGTCATAAAATCACTTCCATATTATAAATATATAATATCATAATAAAACATATTTAACAATAAAATTAACAATATAAAAAGAATATACATTTTGTATATTCTTATAAATAATTCATATTCTTAAAATCAACTCTTAATATCTTAGATTTATTCTTTCCAGTATCAATTGTATAGCTATCTCTAGAATCATCTACTACTTTTTCACTTAAGATATCACTAACCATATTTTTTATATTATTATAATGTTTTCTTTCATTATCACTCATACCACTAACAACAAACTCTTTATATCCCATTAACTCTTGATAATCTTCATCAGATATTCCTTCTAATTCTTTAACCTTATCGACTATTCCCAAATCATCACTAACATAATATAAAGCTTCTAATTCTCCTAAAGTACAATAAGGTTCACTATATACTATATAATTATGAACACTATTAATAATTACTTCATACCTAAGTTTTTCATTCTTATCTAAAAACTCATTCCAATTATTTTTTATATCCAATAATACTTCTTTAAGAGGATTTAAAGTGTTTAAATGGCCACTAACATATCCCGATAAATATTTATCAAAACATTCTATTAAATTAATCATATAATTATTAATACCTTGTTCTTCTATTTCATTAAAACCATCATATTTTCTATGTATTTCTTTTTCTAAATCAAAACCATCTTTATTAAATAATTCATCATTTATTATGTTAATAGCAAAAAAATCTAATACCTTGATGTTATCTTCAAAATCATGTTCTAATACAAAGAATCCTTTGCCAAATTCTTGTTCTAATTTTTCTTCTTTTATAGATAATTCAATCATTCCCATATATCTAAAATAAAATAATTTTGCATACATATACCACTTATTATAATGTTCTATATTATCTTTATTAAAATTAACCATATCCGAAATAATATCTATATATTTTAAAGAAATAGTTTCATCTTTATAAATATCCACATCTTTATGGCCCAATATATAATCTTCTGCTAATTTATCTATAAATACCATATCATCTTTAAAATAATTAATCATAAATTTAATAAATTCATAATTATTTTTAACATTATCTGAGCATAAATCATACATATGTTTATCATTAGTATACTTAATAACACTAATCATAAACTTATAATCATTTTCTAATCCTTCTATATCACAATCTATATCGTTACCTTCAACATAATTTTTAATTAATTCTAAATCATATTCCCTTCCCATAATATATCCCCCGTAAACAAACGATTAATAGTATAACATACATCAATATAAAAATCAAATAAGAATCATTTATGATTCTTATTTGATAATTAACTTAATACTTTCAGTATCTATATAATTATTATCCATAATTAAATACTTAGTATTATATTTCTTATCTTTAGACACTTTATTTATAAGTAAATATTCATCTATATATTTATTATCCTCTAAATAATTCAAATAATATTTCTTAATATTATTTAATAATTTATTATCTTTATTATCACTATCTATATAAGGAATAACTATTCTATCTATAAATTCTTTGTAATATATATCTTTACTATCATTTTTTAATTTATTCTTTAAAATATTCTTATCTATCACTATTTCTTCTATATTATTATTACTAAGTAATTTCTTTAAATGAGTTAGTAATGTCCCAGATTTATACTTTTTAAATAATTTAAAATACTTATCATCAGTATCATCCTCTATTGAATTAGAATAATAAAATACTAAATCATTAATCTTAAAATATATCTTATCCTTATTAATAATTTTATACCTAATATTATGTAAATATAAATAATTAGCTATATCTACCTCTTCTTTATATCTTAATTTATCATTATTAATACTAGTATAATTCCTTCTCTTCCTATCAATAAGACTATTTAAATAATCTTTCTTACTATTACCACTTTCTATATATTTCCTCATAAACATATAATTATGATAATCATTTAAAGTATCATACTCATATACATCTCTATTAAAATATAAATATTTAAAATTAGTTATATATTCTCTTAATAATCTCTTATTACTAAATATTTCTCTTTTAAAATAGTTTTCTAATATTTGATACTTATCCTTATAATTAATTAATTTATTTTTATTACAATATTCTTTTAATATATCAGTATATAAATATATATTAGTCTTAATTTTATAATCATTAAGTAGTTTAGATAAATCCTTATAATCTTCATCATTACCAAGTATTATATTAATATCTTTATCCTTATATTTTTTCTTATCCATTAAATATCTAACTTTACTAAGTATTAATATAATCTTTTGATAATTATTTTTATTATTAACAACTAAATTATCTTCTACTAACATAATTTCTCTATCTTTATTACTTAAACTAACCCTATCGTACATATTATCAAAATATTCTTTATCTAAAGATAAATGATTAATTAAATATTTCTTATTATGTTCTCTTATAAATTTAATTTTTCTAGATTTAATCTTCTTTATCTTTAAATAATTAATATTATCTTTTACTTTATCTATATGGGTATCACACTCTATATATAAATATTTATATTTCTCTACAAATTTATCATACATATTGCTACTAATATATACATCCTTAGATAAAAATCTAGACCATTTATCTAAATAACCTTTCAACTCTTCATCTATAGTCTTAATATCCATAACATCACCCTTTATAATCTAATTGGATCAACATCTATTTCTACTTTTATCTTATTATTATATTTATATATATTATCTATATCTCTAAGTATTATTTTTAACTTATCATCATTTCTATATTTAATAATACATTGAAAACTATATACATTATTAACTCTAAATACACTAGCCATAGTTGGCCCTAACACTATATAACTATCATCTAATTTTCTTCTTAAATAATCTCCTATTTTATTAGCCTCACTAAATCCATATTCATAGTCACGAGTTGATATTTTTATTAATGTCAAATAATAATATGGTGGATATTTTAACTCTTTTCTAAGCAGCATCTCTTCTTTATAAAAATTAACATAATCATGATTTTTAGATAAAACTATACTATAATGCTTATCATTATAAGTCTGAATTATTACTTCTCCCTTTAATTCCCCTCTACCAGCTCTACCTGATACCTGACATAATAATTCAAATGTTCTCTCACTACTCCTAAAGTCAGGTATATTTAAAGAAGTATCAGCATTTATTACACCAACCAATGTAACTAAAGGAAAATCTAATCCTTTTGCTATCATCTGAGTACCTAATAAAATATCATATTTATGATTCTCAAAATCTTCTATTATCTTAGCATGCATACCTTTTTTAGAAGTAGTATCCATATCCATTCTTACTATTCTAGCTTCATTATATAACTTTTTTAATTCTTCTTCAAGTCTTTGAGTACCTAATCCATAATCTTTAATATTAGTACTCCTACAATTAGGACATACAGTTATTCTTTTATGAGCATATCCACAATAATGACATCTAAGTACATCACTAGTCTTATGATAAGTTAAACTAATATCACATCTAGGACATTTAAATACTTCTCCACAGTTAACACAAGTCATCATTGAAGAATAGCCTCTTCTGTTTAAGAATAATATTACCTGTTCTCCTCTTTCTAATTTCTCACTTATCTTATTTTTAAGTTCATTAGAGAATATAAAATTCCCATGCTTAACTTCTTCTTTCATATCAACTATAGTAACCTTAGGAAGATTACCACCAGTAGCTCTTTCTTTAAGTACTAATAATTTATATACATGATTACCAGCTCTAGCCATTGATTCTAACGTAGGAGTAGCACTTCCCATAACTATAGGACATTTATGATAATTACTTCTCCATCTAGCTATATCTTTAGCATCATATCTAGGATGATTATCTTGTTTATAGCTAGTACTATGTTCTTCATCTATTATTATTATTCCTAACTTATCTATAGGAGCAAAAATAGCACTTCTAGCTCCAACTACTATATCTACTTTATTTTCTTTTATCTTTCTATATTCATCATATCTTTCCGTATCAGATAACCCACTATGGAGTATTGCTACTCTATTACCAAATCTAGATACAAATCTATCTACTATCTGAGGAGTAAGACTAATTTCAGGTACTAACATAATAGCTTTCTTACCATTATCTATAACCCTAGATATAATATTCATATATACTTCAGTCTTACCACTACCAGTAACTCCATATAATAAATAAGTAATATCTTTATCTAAATTATTAGATACTTCTTCTACTACTTTTACTTGTTCTTCATTAAGTATTACTTTCTTATCACTATTCTTAACAACATATTCATATCTATATGCTTCTTCTTCTATAATCTTAATAATATCTTTTTTAACCAAAGTATTAATAGTACTATCCATTCTAGTTATTAATACTTTTTTATTACTAATAATTTTTTTTAATAATTCTCTTTGCTTAGGATACCTACAATTATTTATATATTCTATTACTTCTTTTTCATCTTTATTTAACACAAGATATCTATTCATCTTAACTTTCATATCAGTCTTATTTTGAGCCTTTAAAGCTTTTGGTAACATTACCTGATATGCAAGTATTAAAGAACATAAAGTCTTATCACTAATATATTTACCTAATTCTAACATTTCACTATTTAACACTTGATAACTATCTACTACACTGCTAATATCTTTTAGTTCATAATCTTCTACATATTTATCAGTAATATCTAACACAAACCCTTCTAATTGTCTATTACCAAAAGGAACTTTAACCCTATATCCTATATTTAATACATCTTGATATTTAGAAGGAATATTATAATAAAACATCTGATCTAAATTCTTATTACCAATCTCTACTATAACTTTAGCATACATAATATCCCTCCTATCACTAATATAATTATAAAATAAATATTTAATATTTTTTTATAGTTACCATCTAGATAACAAAAAAAACTAAGTTGATTTACAAACTTAGTTTTTAATTATTCTAATTACCAGCAGACGATGGTACAGTACTTCCAACTTTATTAATGATAATAGTATTATTTAATTGTGATGATATATTTTTATATTTATCAAAATCTTGAGGTAAATCTGTTTTAGATAAAGATACAACTTTAGATTCATCACCAACTTCTTTCTTTTCATTATCCATAATAATACCTTCATCATTTATTGTCATAGTTCTACTTCCTTCAGTTAAAGTTAATCCAGCTCCACTATTATAACTAAATATATAAACTAATTTGATAGTATTATTATCTATATAATAATATCCCTGATATCCAAATGGAGCCATATACGACATATTATATCTAAAAACTCCATTATCATAAAGATATAAATTAAATCCACTTTCTTCAGATTTCCAACCTTCTTCACTAGGAGAAACTTCAGTATAATACCCTTTTAAATTATTATAAGAATAAATTTGAGAATTATTACCAACATCTTCAACTACTTCACTTTCATGTACACAATTATCAACAATATCTCCTTTAATTTTAATAGTACCATTATACATAAGATAAATACAAATACCCATCAAAATAATAATTAATAATAAAAGAATTATAACCACATTATTCCCTTTTTTCTTTTCCATAAAACTCACTTCCTTATCTTAAACAAATAATATCATAAATAAAATAATTATTCAATAATTTAATTAATACTTTACATTAAAATTAAAAAAGAGTTAGGTTTATCCTAACTCTTTTATTACATCATATCTTCTAAATCTTTAATACAAGATATTTCTTTATTTTTCATTTTAGAAACTATCTTTTTCATATTACCATTTTTAATATTTTGATACATTAATACTCCCATGATACCACTACCTACTAGCATCATATCTTTTTTAATACTCATAAATTATCACCTACTTTAGAATATATGACTATTGGTAAATTACTTTACCAATATTATTATTATCTAAAATAAATAATTTATACTATTTAAGTTTATCTATTATATTACATGCTGCTATTGTAGCGTCACCTGAAGCTGTAGTTAATTGATATATTTTTTTATCTATAACATCTCCTACTGCATATATATTATCTATACTAGTCTTATAATTATTATCTACTTTTATATATCCATGATTCTTATCTACATCTAATAGTTCACTATTAGGTATAGACCCTACAGCTAAAAATACTCCTGAACAAGGTATTTCTTTTTTATTATCTAATGTTACTGATACTATTTCATCATTTTTTAAATTATATTTAACTAGATTAGCATTCATATATCTATCTATATTATCTTTATAAGTCTTTTCTATAGTAGATCTTTCTCCATTATATTCATTACTTCTATGTACTATAGTTACTTTATTACAAATATTAGATAAATATATAGCATCATTTAAAGCAGTATTACCTCCACCTACTATAACTACATCTCTATCTTTATATAAATTACCATCACATAAAGCGCAATAACTTATACCCTTACCTATTAATTTATCTTCATTCTCTATTCCTAAACCTCTAGGTCTTCTACCAGTAGCAACTAATAAATACTTATATTTTAATTTATTATCTTTAATATTTATAATATTATTAGTAGTATCAATACTATCTATATTATCATATATATACTCTACTCCTAATTCACTTACTTGATTAAAAATATTATATGCAAGAGTTGGCCCATCTATACTCTCATATCCTGGATAATTACCTACTTTCCATATTTTATTTAATTCTCCTCCTGGAGTATCATTTTCTATAACACATATATTTAAATCAGCTCTTTTTAAATATATAGCCGCTGTCATTCCTGCTATACCACTACCTAATATTACTACATCATACTCTTTCATTACTTTTCTTCCTTCCTACTATAACATTATACATAAATATACCTATTCCCATAATAACTAATATTATAGATACTAACTGACTAATTCTTAAACTACCAAAATATAAACTATCAGTTCTATATCCTTCTATAAAGAATCTTCCTATTCCATATATTATAAAATATATAGATACCTGCATTCCTATTCTTTTTCTATTACTTTTTCTAAACAACATAAGTATAATAAAACCAAATAAGCATAACAAAGATTCATATAAAAATGTAGGCATGTGATAGCTACCATGTATATACATATTATTAATAATAAATTTAGGTATATGTAAACTTTTTAAATTACTATATGTAGTACTAATACCATATGCTTCTTGGTTAAAAAAGTTCCCCCATCTACCTATAGCCTGCCCTAATATTAAAGAAGGTGCCATAACATCTAATGTATCTATAAAACTATAACCTTTCTTTTTAGAATAAAAATAGATAAATATAATTCCTGCTATAACACCACCATATATAGCAAGACCACCTTCCCATACCTTAAATATAGATAAAAAATCACCTTTATATATCTTATAATTAAATATAACATAATATAATCTTGCTCCAATAATCGCTACAAATAACATGTAAAATACTAAATCAGATATATAATTAACACTTAAACCTCTTCTAGGAGCTTCTTTCCTAACTATATAATATCCTAACATAATAGCAATTAATATTAAAACAGAATACCAATATATATTAATATTACCAATACTAATAAATATATTACTCAAATTAGTCATCTCCTCTTAACAATAGGTTTAATAACTAAACCTTCCATAAATATATTTAAAATAGATATAATTATTGCTATAATTATTGCTATAATAAAACCACGTATTTGAAAATTATCTCCTAATATAAAACTAGTTATATATAATATAATTACATTTATAACAGGATAAAATAATCCAAACGTAATAGCTGTTATTGGTAATGTTAAATAAAACAATACTGGTTTAATAGTTTGATTTAAAATATATATAATGATAGCAGCTAAAAGTGCATATAATCCAAAATATTGGTTATTAATATATAATGAATTAAACATTAAAGATACACAAATTAATACTATTGCATATCCAATCATATATATAAACCATTCCATAAAACCATTTTTAATTAATTTATGTCTATTTTTATTATTACCATTATCTTCATCTATTATAATAATTTTTTTCATCTTTATCACCAACACAATAATACCATAAATAGGCAAAAAAATAAATATATACTTACTCATAATATTATTATACAAGTTAATAATAATAATGGGTGATAAAAATGGCAAAGAATAAAAAACAAAAGAAAAACAATTCAAATAACAAGAATAATAATATGAATAATACAAATGAATTAAATACTAATAATTCTTGTAACATGAATCAAACTAATTCTAAAAGCAATATGAATTAACCCATTAAAAATAGCCTTCTTATTGAAGACTATTTTATTTATATATTAAAGATATTATTAATATACTAACTATAATACAACATAAATCTGTAAGAAGTCCTACGATTAAAGAATACCTAATTTTTTTAATACCAATACTACCAAAATATAAACTAATTATATATAAAGTAGTGTCAGTACTACTTTGAATAACAGAAGCTATTCTCCCTATATAAGAATCAGGTCCACGAAGTTTTAATATATTATCCATAATAATTAAAGAAGAACTCCCTGATATAGGTCTAAGTAATGCTAAAGGTATTATATCAATAGGGATATTAATAAAAGATAAATATTTACATATATCATTAATAATATTACTACTAAGTAAGATATTAATACCCAAATACATAGTAAATATAGTAGGAAATATCTTTAAACAAGTACTAAGTCCTTCTTTAACTCCTTCTATAAAACTATCATAAATATTTATATTTTTATATAATCCATATGTAATTACTACTAATACTATTATAGGTATAATCATACTAGATATATAATTCATATTCTCTTCCTACTTAATTTATAAAATATTCTATCCAATATAAGTCCAAACAATAAAGATATAAAAGAAGTAATTATACAAGGAACTATTATTTCACTAGGATTATTAGATTTATATAATATTCTAATACCTATAATAGTAGTAGGTATTAAAGTAATAGAAGCAGTATTTATAACTAAAAAAGTAATCATACTCCTACTAGCCGTATCTTTATTATCATTTAATTCCTGTAAAGATTTCATAGTCTTAAGTCCAAAAGGAGTAGCAGCATTGCCAAGTCCTAATATATTCATAGCCATATTAGAGGCAATTAATGATATAGATTCATGATTTTTAGGTATATCTGGAAATATAATTCTAATAATGCCAGATAACTTTTTAGATACAACATCTAATAATCCACTATCTAAAGCTATTCTAGCTATACCTAACCATAAACACATAATAGGTATCAATTTTAATATCATATCTATAGAACTACTAGTACTATTTAATATACTACTATTAATATCATAAATATTACCAGATATAAATCCATATATTATACCTATTATTATAAATAATCCCCATATATATTTAATCATATATCTTATCTCTAATCCTCATAAATATATTCTTCTTTTTTTTAATATAATCTTTATCTATATAAATATTACTACTATATAATAACTTATCATTTAAATATATATTATCAACACCTACTTTATCACCAGTTTTATAATTATCTATTTTATTTAATATAATATGACTCCTAATAGTACCAGTCTCACTATTCAAAAGAGGAATATATACATCTTTATCAGTATAAAAATTCCCTTTATAATAAGTGTCCCCCACTATATTTACCTCATCTTTATCTAATATTTTATAAGCTGTATAATTATTAAAACCATATTCATATAACTCCCTATGAGTATTCCAATCATCACTATCATTAATAGTAACCACTATTAAATCAGTATTATTCTTACTACCAGTAGATACAAGTGTCCTATGAGCTTTCTCTGTATATCCAGTCTTTCCTCCAGTTATATAATCATATCTCGATAATAATTTATTTTTATTTATCCATTTATAAGTATTTTTATTAGTCTTCAACACATAAGATTTAGTACTAACTATTTCCCTATACTCTAAATACTTCATAGCATATCTAGTTAAAATAGCCATATCATAAGCTGTAGAATAATTACCAGTATCACTATTATCTAAACCACTAGGATTAACAAAAATAGTATTATTCATACCTATTTCTACTGCTTTATTATTCATCATTTTAACAAAATTATCTATATCTCCACCAATATAACTAGCTACCATTAAAGCTGCATCATTACCACTCCTAAGCATAAGTCCATATAATAAATCTCTTAACGTTAATATTTCCCCTTCTTTAATATATATACCAGATCCATAAGATTCCAAGACAATATCAGTAACCTCTACTTTATCATCTAATTTACCAGATTCTATAGCCAGTAAACATGTCATAATTTTAGTAATACTAGCTATTAGTCTAGGTTCATTCATATTCTTACTCTTAAGGACTCTACCTGTAGTTTGATCCATAAGTACATATTCATAAGCACTATTAGTTGATGCTTTAACATTAGATAAAAAGATAATAAATAATAATAAAACCAGTAATATCTTCTTCATTTATTTCACCTATAAAATAATATGAAAAATATTACTGATTATACTAATATATAATTACCATTTATTATTAAGAGAATACTTATATATTTCAAAAACTAAAATTACAATTAATGATATCATAAAAGTTAAAAGACAAGTTTCAAAAGATAATGGAACAACTTTTAATGCTTTAGCAGTAAATGGCATAGAGGGAAATAACAATTGCAATAAAATAGAACCTATTATAGTAAATAAAACAAAAGGATGCTTTAATAATTTTATTTTAAATATACTATTCTTTTCACTAATACAATTTAATACATTAATATTTTGTATAAATACCATCAACATCATAATAACAGATCTAGAAAAGGCCAAATCATAGTTATTATTAACTAAATAAATCCAAGTACCAAAAACAACAATTGATATAGTAATTCCTATTATTAATATTTCTGTTACTAAATCTTTAGAAAATAACGATTCTTTTGAACTCCTAGGTGGAGTATACATAACATCATTTTCTGTTTTTTCGAATGATAAAGCTATATCTTGTAGTCCATCAGTAACTATATTTAACCATAATAATTGAATAGCTACTAATGGAATATCAAACCCAAATAAAATTGAAAATATAAAAAATGATACTTCAGCAAATCCACATGATAATAAAAATAATACAATTTTTCTAATATTGTTATAAGCAGTTCTCCCTTCTCGTACACCATCTACTATAGAAGTAAAATTATCATTGTTAATTATCATTGAGGCAGATTCCTTAGCAACATCAGTCCCACTACCCATAGATATACCAATATTTGCACTTTTAATAGCAGGAGCATCATTAACTCCATCACCAGTAACTGCCACAAATTCTCCTTGACGTTTTAAAGAATTAACAATTTCTAATTTATCTAAAGGAGTAACTCTAGAAAAAACTTTAACACAACTAATAAATCTATCAAATTCAGCATCTGATTGTTTTCTATGATTCTGAACATCAACTCCAGTTGCAACTTCCTTATCATCAGTTATTAATTCTAAGTCTTTAGCAATAGCCCCAGCGGTCAAAGGATGATCACCTGTAATCATAATTACCTTTATACCAGCCTTATGACATAACTTGATAGACTTCTTAACATCAGTTCTAATAGGATCAATAAATCCTATCATTCCAACATAATCCAAATCTTTAACATTCTCAATATTAGTATCACTTACAACACCATTAGCAAAAGCTATTACTCTATAACCATTACTCGTCAAATAATCATTATGTTTTTTATATTCATCACTTACTTCTGAATAATACATAACC
>CACXFI010000071.1 GCA_902766875.1 uncultured Erysipelotrichaceae bacterium
AATTGCATATTTATCGGTAGTAGTTATTTCATCTTTCATAATATATCTTCCTTTTACAAGTTCTTCATTAATATCTATCCAACAATTGTCTTTATCTCTAGCACTTTTATGATCACTAAAATATAACTCTACGGCATATTCCAATGATTTATTTGCCTCTTCATTTTTTTTAGCTTTATTTCTTTCTACAGTTGAAGATATATTTGGTACTGCTATTGCTGTTATTATTATTAATATTACCATTACTCCTATTAATTCTACTAATGTAAATCCTTTGTTATTCATATTATCACCTAATTACATTCTACAATACCATTTGAATTTAAACTATCTACTACTTCTATTTTTAAATTTTCTGGATTGTATACCACATATTTTCCTACCAATTCTTTATTATGAGTTATTTCTTCTTCTGTTAGATAACTATCTGATATTAAATTATCTGATATATCTATATAACAATCATTATTGTAAAATTTAGTTCTAGCTTTTCTGTGATCACTTAAATATAGTTCTGTTGCTGATAATATTAATTGTTTTTTATTTTGGATTTGACTATCATTTGTTCTTTGAATTGATGATGATATTGTTGGTATAGCTATACTTACAATAATAATTAATATAACTACTACAGCTAATAATTCTACTAATGTAAATCCTTTATTATTTAACTTTCTCATACCATCACCTATATTAATTATAATATAGTTTTATTATATTTACAAGAATTATTTGGCAAAGCCATAAACTTTACCTTTTTCTAAAGTAATCTCTTTGTAATAGAATAATTCTGATACTGTTACTAGTTCATATCCTTCTTCTAATAATTTAGGAATAATTAATTCTAAACTATTAGATGTTGCACTGTATATATCATGCATTAAGATTATATCGCCATCTTTTACTTTAGATATAACTTTATTATATATTTTATTTGAATTATGATATTTCCAATCTAATGTATCTATATCCCAAATAATAATTGGGGTATTTATTAATTTTCTGATTTTATTATTTGTACTTCCGTAACTTGGTCTGGTTAGCGTAGGATATTTCCCGGTAATACTATATATTAAATCATTAGTTTTATTGAATTCTTCTTTTATTTTATCTTTTTTTAATTTGGTTAATAATTTATGGGAATAGGTATGATTACCTATTTCCATTCCATATCCATTCATTTTTTTTATTATATCTTTATTATTCTCTATGTTTTTTCCTAATAAAAAGAAGGTTGCTTTAACATTATATTTATTTAATATATCAAGAATTTTTCCAGTATTATAATTTGGCCCATCATCGAATGTTAGGGCTATCATAGGCTTATTTTTATCGATATTTTTTTGTGTATAGCCATCATATATATAATTTATAACATCTAAATCTTTTACTTTATTTATTTTATTATTGTTTATTAAATATTTATCTTTATATTCTTTTACTATATTATCTATTATTTCATATCTATAAAAAGTTAGATTAGTATTATCCATATCATTATAATAATCATAATCTATAAATAAATTATTTTTATTATTGATTTTAAAGTTAAATAATGTGTTTATTAAATAATTATTTATATAATTATCTATATTATCATTATTAAAGTATGGGTATATTATATTTATATTATCTTTATTATATTCATAATTATTAATTTTATCTTTATCTTTAATAATATATATTATAAATAGAATTATAAATATGATTAGACAGATAATAAAAGATTTTTTCATATATTTCACCAATTAATTATATGAAAAAAGAATTAAATAAATTTCACTTTACTTAATTCTTTTTGCTATTATTAATAAATATTTTTCTTTATATTTGGTATATTTTTTATTATTACTACATGTTTGTAATATTAAGATGTCATCATATTCATCTATATCTATATTAGTATTATATATAGAATTATTCTTTAAGTTTTTTATATGACTATACCAAGTATCTGTATCTTCAAAATTTAAATTCATATATTTAAAATCAGTTGTTTCTACATAAACAGAAAATATTTTATAATATCTTTCTTCATTATCTAGAGTTAATATTATATCTTGATGTTTTTTATAATAATCACTAGAATAATACTCTTCTAATTCATTAAATGGTACTACATCTAAATTATCGTATGGAGAACTATGACCAAATATAAGTATTTTTTTAGATTTGTTTAGATCTATTCTATAATCCATATAGATAGATCCATGTATATTTGGTTCATTACTATTATTATGTGATAAATAATATTCATTATTGGTGGTTTGCATTACTGGTTCATCAATATTAGTATTTGGTATGTATACTCTTGCTATAATATCAGGATTATTATATTTGTTTCTTAGATTTATTACTAAATTATCTTCTTTTTCTACTATATTATTCCTATTATCTTTTATTACTATTGTTTCTTTAGGTTTCTTATTTAAACTTAGTAAGGTTATTGTAAATGATATAGTAAATATAGAAACAATGAAATAAAGTATGATTAATTTAGTTATATTGTTTTTTTTCATAATATCACCATTTACCCCTTGAATTAGTTGTATATATTACTATAATACTTCTTTTTTGTCAAGTTTCTATATTTATTATCTCATATTTTATAAGTGTTTACATTAAAAATTAACTTTTAATAATCGACAAAAAAATTAGATAACAATATCTAATTTTAGAATGGTAGTTTCATTTTTCCACTACCCATTAGTTTCATCATTTTTTTCATATCTTCAAATTGTTTTAATAATTGATTAACTTCCTGAACTGAAGTTCCTGATCCTTTAGCGATTCTTTGTTTGCGAGATGCTTTTAATATATCAGGATTATGTCTTTCTTCAGGTGTCATAGATAATATTATAGCTTCGATATGGGACATTCTTTTAGGGTCTATTTCTACATTATTAAGTCCCATCTTTTTAGCTCCTGGTAACATTTTAATAATATTCTCTAGTGGTCCTAATTTTTTTATTTGTTTTAATTGATCAAGGAAATCTTCTAAATCAAAGTTCCCCTTCATCATTTTTTTAGCTGTTTTTTCTGCTTCTTTTTCATCAATTTCATCTTGTACTTTTTCTACTATTGATAATATATCTCCCATTCCTAGAATACGATTTGCCATTCTATCAGGATAGAATTCTTGTAATCCATCCATTTTTTCACTTACACCAACAAATTTAATTGGTAAGTTAGTTAGATGTCTTACAGATAGAGCTACACCACCTCTAGTATCTCCATCTAGTTTAGTTAAAATAACACCTGTTAAATTTAATCTATCATTAAATCCATTTATAACGTTTATAGCATCTTGACCCATCATGGAATCTATTACTAATAATACTTCATTTAATTTAACATTATCTTCAATATTTTTTAATTCTTCCATTAATTTATCGTCTATTTGTAATCTACCAGCTGTATCTATTAATATATAATCAAATTTATTTTCTTTAGCATAAGATAAAGCATTGTTTACTATTTCTAATGGTTCTTTTTTTCCTTCGCTATATACTTCTATATTTAACTCTTTACCTAGTTGTTTTAACTGATCAATAGCAGCTGGTCTATATATATCACAAGCTACCATTAATGGTTTTTTGTTTTTCTTTTTTCTTAAGTAGTTAGCTAATTTACCACAAGCTGTAGTTTTACCGCTACCTTGTAATCCAACTAGCATAAGAATAGTGGGATTAGATTTAGTTTCTAGTTCAGCATGATCTCCACCTAATAATTCAGTAAGTTCATCTCTTACTATTTTTACAAATTCTTCTCCTGGAGATAATTTACTATTAACATCCATACCTAAGGCTTTTTCTTTAACTTTATTAGTAAATTCTTTAACAACTTTATAATTAACATCAGCTTCTAATAGTGATAATCGAATTTCTCTCATCATTTCACTGATATTCTCTTCAGTAATTCTTCCATATCCTTTTATTTTATGCATTACATTTTGTAATCTATCACTTAAGTTTTCAAACATTTATATCACCTAGTTATAATTATACACTATAAATATCTTTTTTTTAATAAAAAGGTTGATTTTTTGTTATTTTTCTAATATAATTATTTTGTAATGCAGATGTGGTTCAACGATTAGAATACGGCCTTGCCAAGGCTGTGACGGGGGTTTGACTCCCCTCATCTGCTCCATATGTAAAAATCGTCGCACCAAGCGATGTTGAGATAAAACTTAATTCGGAAGAATTAAGTTTTTTTGTGTTTAAGAAAGGTGTGATGATATGTTAAATATTATTAAAGAAAAACTTGATTTAAGCCCTGATTTAAAGAAAAAGATTGATTGGGCTAAGAAATATACTTCTACTCCTATAAAACTAGAG
>CACXFI010000072.1 GCA_902766875.1 uncultured Erysipelotrichaceae bacterium
ACATGCTTTACAATATTTATTTAATTTTAATTTATCAGTAGTATTTTTTTTGTTTTTACTTACTGTATAATTTAGATTTTTACATTCATTACAAGCTAAAGTTACTAAAACTCTATTTTCATTCTTTTTTGCCATTATATTCCCTCCTTCAAACAATCTTTACATATTATAACATATTATCTATAAATTTCAAAGAATTTATTAACAATTTGTGATGATAATCTTCTATTTATCCTACTTGTAGTTTCTGAATTACCATCTCCAATATCTGGGCTTAAAACTACAATACTCATTTTAGGATTATCATATGGGGCATAACCTATGAAACTAGTGCTAATAGTTTCAGTATCTACTTTTCCATCTCCATTTGTATCGATGAAGCTTTGACTGGTTCCAGTTTTTCCTGCTCCTATATTATCATAGTTACCCATATAACCATTACCTATTCCATAAGTTACTACAGCTCTAAATCCTTCATGAACTCTATTCATATATTTACTATCTATATCTACTGTTCCTAAGCTTACTGGTTCTGTTTCTTTTATTTTTTCTGATAATGGTTCTCCTTCTGATTTATATACTTCTTTTAATAGATATGGTTTATATCTTGTTCCTTTATTGGCAATAGTATTTATATATTGAGAAACTTGAATTGGTGTATAAGTATCATATTGGCCTATGGCAAAATCTAATAAGTGCCCTGGTAAGGTACTTTTACCACTATAGCCTAGATTTTCATTTGGTAAGTCTATTTCAGTTTTAACACCTAATCCGAATGAATGGTACATATCTCTATATTTATCAAAGGCTTCAGGATTTATTTTTAATCCTTGATCATAAATGTATGTACCTCCACCAACTTTAATAGCAGTTTTATACTGATAAACGTTAGAAGAATAAGCTAGGGCATCAATATCATTAATCATTCCCATTGTTCTCCAACTACATTTTTCTGGTGTATCTTTTATTTTTATGCATTCATCTAATTGATAACTTCCTATATCAATAGCACCATATTTATATCCAACTAAGATTGATGCTCCTTTGACAATACTTCCAGGTGTAACTGATGTAGTTATTGTTCCAGGGGTATAATCTATTACTTTATATTTACCATTTTCTGTTATTACTTGTTTTCCTGCTATTGCTAATATTTCTCCATTGTTAGGATTACTTACTATTGCAAAAGATCTATTAAAGTACTCAGTATTTGGTTCTGTTTTAGCTAGTAAGACTTCTTGAGTTAGAGTATCTTCTAAATATTTTTGTAAATCTATATCAATTGTTAAGACTATATCATTTCCTCTTATTCCATTACTTATTAATTCATAACTATTATCTTTTTTTACTTTATATTTGGCTTTAGTACCTCTTAAATATTCTTCATATTGATATTCTAAATAGCTTATACCTACTCTATCATCTAGAGAATATCCATGATCAAGATAATAATCTTTTAATTCAGAAGGAATACCTTGAGTAGAACTAGAAACACTTCCTAATAGTGATTTTAGTGTGTCTCCATAATTATATGTTCTTTCCCAATCTACTTTAGTATTGAATCCTCCTAAATCATCTATATTTTCTGATATTAAAGCATATTCGCTATCTGTTACATCTTTATTTTTAATAATTTTTTCTCTATAGCTATAACCTTTATTCATAAGACTATAAATATAAGCAGCATGTTTATCTTTATCATTATAAATAGATAAATCTTCTTCCGTTATTCTTTCATAAATTAAATCTTCTAAATCTTCATCAGTTAATTTTCTTTCACTATGTTTTTTTCTTTCCGCTTTAGTTATTTTCTTTCTAGCTTCTTCATAATTATTAACATACCAAAATGTTTTTAACATTTTATCTGTTAATTTAGAATAATCTAGAGTTAACATATCTGCTACTTTATAAGCTAATAATACTTCTTCTTCACTAGTTACTCCTGGTTCTTTTTTATAATATATAGTTTTGACTGCTTCGTTATCAACAATTAATTTATGATTTCTATCATAGATTCTGCCTCTGGGAGCACTTTCTCCTTCGATAGTATTCTCGGTAGCTAAAACTAGTTGTTCTTTATATTTTTCTTTATCTAATACTTGTAATTCTATTAACCTATAAGTTATAATTCCAAATAATAAGCATATTATAACACTAATAAATACATATCTTCCTTCAATAATAGAATCTAGATATTTATTATTATTTTTAACTGTTTTATTTAACACTATATTATTACTTTTTTTAATATTATTATTAAAATTTATATTTATTTTATTTCTTTTTACTGGTTTATTTAAAACTACTTTCTTTTTAAATAAATCTTTACTATTCTTTTTAATTATTTTATTCTTAGATTTTTTATTTAGAGGCTTATTACGAGTGAAGATATTTTTTTTAGTTTGTAATTTTATTTTTTTATTTTTAAACATATTATCTATAAGCCTCCTTTTCATTTTATTATTATATCATTATGAAAAATAGTATGCAACTTAATTATTATATTTTTAATAATTTTACATATTATATATCAGGTGATAAAATGAATATATATTTAGTAGAGAAATATATTAATAAAATTACAAAGAATGATATTAATAATTTTGCTTTATCTAAAGGTGTTAAGATGACAGAACATGATTTAGATGTTATTTATAATCATGTTAAAAATGATTATAAGACATTTATATATGGTAATCAAAGAGCAATATTGGATCAATTAAAAGAAGAAGTTGAACTTGGTACTTATAATCAAATTGAACTTCTATTTATACAATATAAAGATAAATTTAATTAGAATTATTTTTTCTTATTTTATCTATTAAATTATTATCAAACTTTTTATTTCTAATCATTTCTATTTCATATTTATATGGTGGATATACTCTTTCTTTAGAATCATCTGTTTCTGTTACATATGGTGTTTCTAATATTTTAGGTATATCTTTTAATTTTTCATTATATATTACATTTATTAAATTATCAAAGCCTATAGTTCCGTATCCAATATTTTCATGTCTATCTTTATGACTTCCTAATTCATTTTTACTATCATTTACATGGATACATCCTAGATATGATAGTCCTATTTTTTTATCAAATTCTTCTAATATTTTATCGAAATCATTAAGATTGTAACCAGCATCATTAATATGACATGTATCTAGGCATACTCCTATTTTATCTTTAAATTTAACTCCATCAATTATTTTTTTTATTTCTTCAAAAGTTTTACCTACTTCATTACCTTTACCAGCCATTGTTTCTAATAGTATTTTAACATTATAATCATTATCTAAAATTATATTTAAACCATCAACAATATTTTTAATAGCTATATCTCTATCCATACCATTAACAGCACTCCCTGGATGTAAGACCATTTTATTTACTCCTAGAGTGTTACATCTTTCACATTCTTGAATCAGGAAATTAACTGAGAAATCAAAGTTATTGCTATTACATAAGTTTACGATATAAGGAGCATGAACAATAATGTTATTTAAATCAATATTATTTTCTTTCATTAGTTTATATGCTTCTAAGGTTATATTATCATTTATTTCTTTTCTATTGGTATTTTGTGGCGCTCCTGTATAGAACATAAAAGCTGTAGATTTATAACTTAGGGATTCTTCAACACTTCCTAATAATCCAGTATCATTTTTAAATGAGACATGACTTCCTATAATTAAATCCATAAATACTACCTCCAACAATTATAATTATACTATAAAAATTGGTAATATGATATTAGTTTACTAACAATTAAATTCTACATTTTTTTGAAAAATATATAAAATTTTAAGTTTACTAAGTAATTTTGTTAATAATAGTCGTTTTGTATATGGTAATATACTAAAACTAGTAGTAATTGTTTAGTTTTAATTACAGAAATAAAATTTTACTCTTTTGACTAAGTTTTATACATATGATAATCTTTATAAAATGCTTTATATGGAGGTGTTATGAATAGTTTTAGTTTAAATAATAATGGAGTTAATGATGTTTATAATGATATTAAAGAATTGGTAGTAAATAGTAGAAATAAAGTATATACGGTAGTTAATATTGAGATGTTAAATTTGTATTGGAATATTGGGAAGATAATAATAAAGATACAAGGTGGTAAGAATAGAGCTAAATATGGTGATTATATTTTACAAGAAGTATCTAGACGATTAACTAACGAATTTGGGAAAGGTTTCTCCATACAAAATTTAAGAAGAATGAAAAAATTTTATTCTTTATTCCCAATTCGCTCAACATTGATGAGCGAATTGAGTTGGTCTCATTATTTAGAAATAATAAAAATTGAAGAAGAAAATAAAAGAAACTTTTATATTAATGAATGTATTAATTCTAAATGGAATGTTAGAGAATTACAAAGACAAATTAATTCTTTATTATATGAAAGATTACTTTTATCAAAAAAGGATATAAATATTAAAGAATTATCTTTTAAAGGTCAAGTTTTGAAAACTAGCCAAGATTTAATTAAAGATCCTTTTGTATTGGAATTTTTAGATATTAAAGAAAATATGGAATATCAAGAAAAAGATTTAGAGAGAAGTATTTTAAATCATATAAAAGAGTTTATGTTAGAGTTAGGAAAAGGTTTTTCCTTTATAGGTAGTCAAGTTAGAATTACTTTAGAAGAAGATCATTTTTATCCGGATTTAATATTTTATAATAGATTATTAAGATGTTTTGTTATTATAGATTTAAAAATAGGTAAAATTACTCATCAAGATATTGGACAAATGCAAATGTATGTTAATTATTACGATAGAAATATTAAAAATAATGATGAGAATTCTTCAGTAGGTATATTACTTTCTACTGACAAGAATGAAACTGTTGTTAAATATACTTTACCTAGTGATAATAAAAATATTTTTGCAACTAGATATAAATTAAGTTTTCCTACAGAACAAGAATTAATAAATGTTATTGAGGATGAAAAGAGAAATATTAGATTAAGAGATGATAAGGATATTTATGAATAAAATAATTAATAGTCAAAAGATATTGGACGTTATAATGACGGATGGAGAGTTAGCTAGAGATTTTATGAATAGTATTTTAAATATTAGTATTAAAAGTAAAGATAAAATATATTATACTGAATATAAAAATTTATATAATATAAATAATTATATATATATTCATTTTAATATAAGTAATGATAAAAATATATCTGGAATATATGATGGTATTAGATATTATTATAAATACTCATTTAAAAATAATAATAAATTTAATTTTTTTTATATTAGTTTTAATAATTTTGGTATTATTAGTGATAATGATGGTGATATTATTTTACAAATTAAAGACAGAAATACTAAGAAAGTATTAATAGATAATTTTAACATTATTTGTTTATCTCTTCCTCGTTATAAAAAATTATATGATAGTTTTAAAAGAAATAGAAAAGTATTATGGTTATGTTTAATTAATTGTAATGATATTAAATTTATGGATAAATTATGTTCTTATTTAATGGATAATGATAAGAAGGAAGAGTTTATTAAAGAGATAGTAGCTTGATATTTATAATTATATTTTGTATAATTAAGATGGTGATAGTATGATATTATCTTATAAAAATAAAGATATAGTACTTAGAGAGTGTAAGAGCTTTTATAGTAGGTTTAAAGGATTTATGTTTTGTAAAGATATAGATAAGGCTCTTTTATTTAAGAAGTGTAATAGTATTCATACTTGTTTTATGATAAATAATATTGATATTATCATGTGTGATAAAGATTATAAGATATTGTATTATTATCCTAATTTTAAGAAATGGAAATTTATATTACCTAAGAAAGATGTTTATTTAACGATAGAGACTCCTAGCAATTATTTTGATATTTGTATAGGAGATAAATTGGAGGTTAGAGAATGAAGATAGGTTTTATTGGATGCGGGGTATATGGTCTTGCTTTAACTACAATGATGTTAGAGAAAAATCATAATATTATTATGTGGAGTAAATTTAAAGAAGAAACAGATTCTTTAGAGCCAAAATATCCTGATATTAGATTTACTAATAATTTGAAAGATATTAGTAATATGGATTTAGTTGTTATAGCGATACCTAGTAATTTTGTAGAAAGTACTTTAGATGAATTTAAAGATTATTATACTGGAGAAGATATTTTAATAGCAGCTAAAGGTATTCTTAATGATACTAGATTTTTAAGTGAATTAGTTAGTGAAACTTTAAATACTGATAAATATTCTGTTATATCCGGTCCTACTTTTGCTATTGATATAGTTAAAGATAGACCTTTAGGACTATCTTTAGGTTGTAATAATAGTAATAGTGTTAATATAATTAAAAATGCTATAGAAACTGATTATTTTAAATTAGAAGTCTTAGATGATGTTATTGGTATTGAATTTTGTGGTGCTATTAAGAATGTTATAGCAATTAGTACTGGTATGATAGAAGGATTAGGATATCCAGAATCCACTAGATATAAATATCTTACTTATGTAGTTAGAGATATTTATAGAGTTATTAATTTAGTTGGTGGTAAGAAAGATACTACTTATAGTTTAGCTGGTTTAGGAGATTTACTCTTAACAGCTACTTCTATTAAGAGTAGAAATTATTCTTTAGGTTTAGTTATAGGTAGTAATGGTAATGTAGAAGAATATTTAAAGAATAATACTACCGAAGGATATCATAATTTAGTATCTATATATAATTTAATTCATAAAAAGAATATTAAATTTGATATTATAGATATATTATATGATATTATTTATAATAATAAGGATATAGATATATTTATAGATTATATAAAAAGACAAGTTTAACTTGTTTTTTTAAAAATTATCGGGATAATAATTTAATGTTTTAATAAATAGTATACCTTTAGCATTTTCCATAAACACTGGCATATTCTCTTTATTACTAATTCTTGGGTCATAATCTGCATTTGGGACTTTCCATTCAGCCCCATATTGATCACATAGCATTTTTTCTATGTTTTTAGGCCCTCTAAATTTTATATCTTTATATTTATATGATTTTGCATTTTTAAACTCATTCATAAATCTACCATAGGTACAATAATCTTTTCCAGAAATAATTTGCATATTTCCAACTACTTTTTTTTCAATATTTTTTGCATTTGGTTTTTCAAGTGTAAAACAAGCTATATAATTATTCTTATCTTCAAGTACTAAAAAGATATCAACTTCTACTCCTTTATATAAGAACTTATACTCTGTTATTTTACCTTCATTGTTTAGAAATACTTGTTTTAATTTGAATCCAAACTCAAAAAATCTGTCTTTTATCTTTTCAAAATCAGATTCTAAAACATATAAGTCCAAATCTTGTCCTTCCATTGTTCCATCTCTATAATATTTTAAAAGGGACCCTGATAAAAGCTGCCAATTACATTTATTACATATTATGGCAAACTTATCAATTATTTCTTTTCTATATTTATCTGTTTTCTTTTCTCCACTTGGACTAATTAATTTAAAATAAATAAAATCTTTTATTTTTTTTGCAATACCAGTATTAACAAACTTAGAGCTTTTAATCTTTAAAAAAATATTCATTTTTAATTTTTCCTCCTTAATAAGTTTAAATATAATTCATATAATTGTTTGTGTTTTTTTACAATAACTTGTAAAATAATACCTACAGTTAATAGTAATAAAGAAATTGTTAAAAATACTCCTGAAACAATAAGAGTTGGAAATCTTGGAACAAGTCCTGTTTCAAAATATTCTATCACTACTGGAATTCCCATAATAAGAGAAATGCTTAAAGTTATAAAACTAATTAAATTAAAGAAAGTAGCTGGCTTATATTCTTTAAACAAGACTGCAATTGTCTTTAATACTTTAAAGCCATCAGAATAAGTATTTAATTTTGATTTGCTTCCTTCTGGCCTATCTCTATAAGTTACTGGAACTTCTACTAACTTAAAGTTTTTATCTACTGCATGAATTGTCATTTCTGTTTCAATTTCAAATCCTTTAGATAATACTGGAAAAGATTTTACAAATTCATATCCAAATGCTCTATATCCAGTCATTATATCCTTCACATTGTTTTTAAATAATTTGTTAATTAAAAATCTTACTGTTCTGTTTCCTACATTGTGAAATGGTCTTTTGTTTTCAGTGAAATAGGTACTAGATAAACGATCTCCAATAACCATATCTGCCCTACCAGAAAGAATTAAATCACACATTTCTCTAGCATTTTCTGCTGGATATGTATCATCTCCATCAATCATTAGGTAACAGTCTGCTTCTATATCTCGGAACATACTTCTAATGACATTCCCTTTTCCTTGACGATATTCATATTTTACAATAGCTCCTGCTTCTTTAGCAATTTTATCTGTACCATCAATTGAATTGTTATCATATACATAAATATCAGCTTCAGGTAAAGTTTTTTTATAATCATTTACTACTTTAGCAATAGTTTTTGCTTCATTATAGCAAGGAATCAAAACTGCAATTTTTTTGTTTTCTTTTTTCATTTTACTTCTCCATTTCTATTTGCTTTTCTTGAAAAAACTCTTCCATAAAGAACATGCCAGCCATGATAAATATAATAAGACTTCTATATGTAAACCAATAATGTATATATGAATGATTGCTTAAAATAAAGTACCAACATATTGGCATAATGGAAACTATTCCATAAGGAATTATTGCCTTTATAGATTCTATTTGAAGTTTTTTTCTTCTTATAAACTTAATTATATAATATATAAATATTGTAGTAAATAACAAATAGTATGCTGGGCGATTAAAGACTTTAATATTCTTTTCAACTGCATCAAATCTAGTAAAGTTAGTTGCAATATCAGTTCTAACCAAAATTTGATTTAATGCATCTTTAATTAAGTTTTCATGAAATATTAGACTTGATATAACCCATTTTGAACTCCACATTACTCCATAACCTATTCCCCATATTAAACTGTAAAATATTATTTTCTTTACAATATTTATCCAATTTTTTTTATTCTTTTGTCTTTTATTATCTAGCATTATATAAAAGATTAGTAATGTTCCTAATGTTACTAATGGATATGTTAATAAATCAAAGAAACTAGTTGCCATTCCTATAATTAGAAAATAATATGGATACAAGTTTTTTTTATCAAATATATTTTTGTATTTTAGTATAATTAATATACTTATTAACATGATATAAAATACTGCTGAAAATTGAAAAGATAATGATATAACAAATGGATTTATAAGCAGTACTGATAGAATAAATGGAATTATAAATTTTTCTCTTTCTCTAATTTCCATCCATTTACAAATTAGGAATATCAGAATTGAAATAGCAAATACATTCAAGATTCTTATTGCTCTGTAATCGAAGAAAATCATAAGTATCTTTGCTATAACTAGATTTCCATGCCAATATCTTTCGTAAGCAACTTTTTTTTCTTTATTTTCGCCTTTTATATTTGTAATTAAGCTTTGAACTGGGTTATTTCCGTTGTAGTTACCATAAACACGTAATGATTTTTTGATAGCAGATTCATTTTCATTTTTATAATATAATTCATTTAAAATGATTGCATCAGTATAATTATCTAATGTTGTAGAAGAATAATCGTCTAATAGAACTGGCCAATTTCCTTGCCCTTCAAAACAAGTAATTGAATTATCTATATTCTTTTGAACTCTATTATTAGGTATTAAATATGTAATAATCATTAATAACCATCCTAAGAGAATTGTTACTAACATTATTCCTATTCCTATTAATAATTTTTTTATGAACAGATTGTTACTTTGTTTATCTTTATTCTTGTTAAAAACTAATAATTTGCTAAATATATAATTTAATATCGTTATTATTATTTGGGTAACCATAGTCCAAATTAATACCCATGTGTTAGTATTTAAATTCATAAAAGTAATAAAAAACCACATAATTAAAGCTTCTATGATTAAAGTTATAACTCTTGAACTAAAAAAGTTTGTTATTTCTTTTATTATATTTTTATTTTTACTTTTAAATACAAAAATTCTGTTTGTTACATAGGCAAAAGTAACAGCGCATATCCAAGATATAATAATTGCTATTTGTAATTGTTTTGGATTTTTAGCATCAAATACAGTAAATAGTAATCCCCATTTTACTCCTACACTGACAATTGTAGTTAATATACCGACAATTAAATAATTAGCTATTTCTTCATATTTTTTATATAAGTCAATTATTTTTTTCATGTGTTATCTCCTTTTAATTATTATTTTTTATTACTTTACTTAAAACAAACATAGAATTTTTATAAATAATTTCATAATCTGACTCTCTTAAATTTTTCAGTTGTTTTGGATCATTATAAGTAATTAAATAATCATATTCTTTTTCTTTAACTTCACCATTAAACCAATAATATTCCTGTTTTGTAATTACTTCTCTATAAAGTGTTCTAACCATAATATCTTTATACCAACTATAATCATGAGGATATCTAGCTACAATTGTTATTAAATCTTTATTATATATTCTTGGTGCAAAATAAACTGAAAAAATTTTCGATGCTGGTGGTAATTCTTTTAATTGTTTTCCTAATTGCATAGAATATATATCTTCTCTTAAAATATAATTATATTTAATGTTGTAATTATCTAATAATATTGTATCTTTGCAAAAATGATATCCGTAATTGATTATTAAACAAATTAATAATATATAATAACATGGAACGAATAATTTTATTTTATATTTTATCAACTGATCATATATATTTAAGAAAAGTATTGTTACCACTAGGGGATTTTTTGTTATATAAAATAATCTATAATACACGTAAGTAGAAGTAAAATTGTGTGATACAAAAGGTCTTACTAAAGGGTTAAAGAAAAATATAGATACAATAGCTGTTACAAATAAAACTGATGGAATTTTTTGATTGATAATTTTCAAATAAATAACATAGCAAACAATAAATAAATTATATAAAATAGTAATTTTACTAACTCTGTATGTTTCTAATGAATGAATATAGTTACCAGTAAAACTTAAAAGGCAAAAAATTATAGGTAAAATTATTATCAAATATTTTAAATATTTATTGAATACTCTGTTTAGAATATTCTTATATTTTTTTAATAATATGTATATTAAAATTATTGGTATATTTATCCATAATATATTAAATAAAAATGATATATAAATAAATGATGGAAATAATATAAAGTAATAATTTTCACAGCAAGCTTTATTATTAAATAGTTCATATGTAAAATAAGAAAATGAAATTATCATAAACAAAAACAAAGTACTTGAAGCTAAAGATATAGCTGCAAAATTTACAATAAACAATAAATATTTATATTTATTATCATTTAAATAATTATTAAATAATATCATAAAAAGTGGTACATATATTTGAAATAACATGAAGGACCCCCAGTATATATGACACCATTCTAGGACTGCTATTAAGAAAAAAGATAAAATTTGAACAATAGCAATTAATATTAATGGTTTATTCTTTAGATATTTATTTTTTAAATAAACAAATATTTGAGATGAAAATATTATAGATAATAATGACATTGTTGTTCTAAATGAAATAAAAATATTATTAATATTATTATTGAAAAGAGTATTCTGAACTCTATAAAAGAAACTCATTAATAGATAATAACCTTGATATAAATAAACATTATCAATATTACCAACTATTCCAGTACGAGGGTCAATACTATTAATTTTATCTATACTTGAATTATCTATAAAAAGACTCATGTAAAATATATCATCGCCCGCTTCCATTCCAGGAATTATTTTAATTATAAAGAATACAATTATAAATATTAACCAAAATTCGTATCTTTTTATAAAATCAAAATCAAGTATTTTGATATTTTTAATCCCCATAATTAATCCAATTAACAGAACGATAAAAGTCCATATATTTACAAATATAGAGCTCAATTGAAAATATTGCATTGGATAATATCCAATTTGTAATATCATTAACATAATACAAAAACCCAATATATTTTTTAAATTGTTTATTTTAAATTTATCTTTTATTAGAGATGAGAATCCAATACTTCCAATATACAAAATTATTACATATAATAGAAACATAAACATATGCATCACCTACTTACTAAAAATAAAATTTATTAATTTATAATAATTTTTATGTAAACAAAATAAATATAATCTTTTTGTTATTTTACAATTTTTTATATATTTATTGCGATACCAATTTGGATATTTTTCTTCAACTTCATTTTTAATTTTATAAAATGTATCTTTTTTATTTGATATATTAGATTTTACTATTTTTATTAATAAATCAACTAATATTCCATTAATAAATAAAAATTCAATTTCCTGTTGATAATTATTATCTATGAAATCCTTTTCAATCATTTTATAAGCTTTTAATAAATCATAATTTGTTATATTTATAACATTAGTAGTTCCTTCTTTATTATCCCGATAATAATATAAAGGTTCATTTATTTTAATAATTTTATTTGCTTTTAATAATACTTTTGATATGAAGACAACATCCTCATAAAACATATTTTCGGGGTAATTAATATTTGTTAATATTTCTCTATTAAAAATTTTATTACATGAATGAAAATCCATTAATAATGGCTTATTGATATTATTTTTTAGATATGTACCAGCTTCGCCTTTATTTAAATAAGATATTGAATTATCTCTATGAACTCTATAAAAATCACAAATGACAATATCTGCATCATTCTCAATAATAGTTGTATACATTTTTTCAATAAAATTGTCACTTACATAATCATCACTATCAACAAACATTAAGTATTTACCTGTAGATTTTTTGATTCCTAAATTTCTGCTATCACCTGGTCCAGTATTCTTTTTATCAATAAGAATTATTCTTTCTTTATATTTTTTTAAAATATTTAGGCTATTATCAGTTGAACCATCATTAATAACTATAATTTCATATTTACAATCAGTTTTTTGATTCAACAAGCTATTTATGCATTTTTCAATATATTTTTCATTATTATAAACAGGTATTATGACAGCTACATCCAAAATAATCACCACGATTCAATTTATTCATTAATTCTTTTAAATTCATTCTTTCCTTCATCAAATATTGATATAAAATCCAGTAATCCAAAATTTTCTTTATATTGAGAGTATTTAGTAATAATAAAATATAAAAGGAATAAAAGATAAAATTTACTATATAGTTTATACATTAAAGCTCCTTTTGATTTTATCATTTCATGATTCCATATTTCACCGGTAGTATTTTCATCCGGGTGACAATTAATTACTATAGGAATATGAATTATTTTTAATTTATTATCTAAGGCTGTTTTTAAAAATATATTTTCTTCACCACTAATAAAAGTTGATCCAATCCCAAAATTTTCATCAAACCAAATATTTTTCCCTAAAATACTATTTCTTTTAAAAGTTATTTGACAAGAACATACAGATAAAATAGCTAAACTATTATATGTAAATTTTTTCTTACTTCCTAAAATATCATTCCCTTTTTGCATATTAAAAATTATAATATCAGCATCGTTTTCTTCATAAGCTTTAGATACTATCTCTTCATAATTTTCAACAAAGGAAATATCATCATCGGATATTATTACTATGTCAGCAGTAGAGTTTTCAATAAGTCTATTTCTAGATTTGGCTATGCCATGTTCATTATAGGAGAACATGGCATAATTACCTTTTTTTTCCTCACTATATTTGGGCATAAATTGATTTACAATAACTGCATTTTTAATATTCTTTTTCTTTAAATCTAAATCTTGTATTTTTTTTATATTGCAACATGAAATTAAAACTTGAACATCCATAATTATCTATCCAACCTTTTAAAACATTTATTAATTATTTTATTAGTAAATAAAATTTTTATAAATGGAGAAAATATTCTAAAACAAAACTTATGACAAACTATACAGTATGCTAATGAAAACGCACGAGATTTTTTTAAATATTTATTATTTTTATCTATAGTCTTTATGTATTTTAGATATTTATCATAGGCACTTTTTTTATCATTTTTTTTATCTAATAAAGTAATTCTAAGCATTCTATATATACAATGTGTAATAAAAATATAATTTATTTCTTCTTTGTATTTATCAAACTTTTTTTCCTCTATAAAAACTTTTTTAATTTCTACTTGTGTATCTATTAAACTAATTAAGTTTTTATAACTACAAGTTGCTGATAATCCATAATTACTTGATAAATAATGATACACTACTTTATTGATATAAGTAATTTTAGTACTTCTAACCATAGATAATAAAGTAATATGTCCGTCTTCAAAAATGTTAGTAAAAAGAAATGAATTATCAGTAATTAAATTGCGCTTAAAGATTTTATTCCAGATTGCTGGTTTTATTAATAATATATCTTTATGTTTTTGTAAATTATCATTATAATTTTGAAATATACCTTTCATATACTTTCTATTATTATCAAAATGTTCTATATAATCACCAATTACTATATCACTATCATTTTTACTTATTTCACAAGCAAAATGATACAATGTGTCATCTTCTAAATAATCATCTGAATCACAAAAATAAATATATTCTCCCTTTGATAATTCAAATCCTTTTTTTCTAGCATAATTAGGGCCTTGTTTTTTTTCAAATTCTATTCTAAATCTTTTATCATCACCAATTAATTTCTTTAAATACTTTTCTGTATTATCTATTGAATTATTGTTTACAAAAATAACCTCAAAATTTTTATATGTTTGTTCTTTTAGTGTTTTAACTAATAAATCCATTTTGTTTTCTGAATTATATACAGGAACAATGACACTAAAAAGAATATTATCTATTTTTGGTAATTCAAAAACATTATTTCTTTTTTTATCATCAAAATTAGATATTATTTTTTTTATGTTATGTTTTTCCATGAAAACATGAGTGTAATTTCTTGTACGATAGTTTTTATATTTAAAATTTTGAATTGGGCAGTGTCTAACAGATAGTTTATTAGTAAAACCAACTTTTACATTTTTCTTTTTTGCTTCATAGAAAAAAGCTGTATGTTCTTGTAGTTTTAGATCGTTATCCCAAAGATTATTTAATATTACTTTTGTTTTAGCTATAAAAAAATTATTAACGATTTCTACTTTTTCATATTCTGGGAAATCATGAATTCTATAATTTATAGTTAATATATTATTTTCTTCTTTAAAATTCCCAATATAATTAGTTGGCAATTCATAGCGAAGTAATTTTTGTACAACCTTAATTATTCTATCTTTAGGAGAATTTATAATTTTATAATTTCTCATATACCCACCAATAATGTCTAATTCTTTTTCTTTTAAAATATTTAAAGCTGTTTCTAAATCAGTTTTATTATCAAAAATAAAATCATCATCACATAGACAAAAATATTCTGTTTTTACTTTTTTAACTAAATAATTTCTACCAAATGATAATCCACAATCATGTGGTAATTCATATACTTCTATATTAGCGTTAGGAAAATCTTTTTCGATTTGTTTTTTGCAACTTTTTAGACTATCATCACCAACTAATATTGGAATATTATTATATTTTTTTATAATAGATTTTAATAGAGGCTTTAAACATATGTACCTGTCAAGAGTTTTTATTACGATTGTCAAATCATCCATTTATATCATTCCTTTCAATCACAATGATATCATTTTTGTCATATATGATTTTATATGAATCCATTATTTGTTTATAACTATCTTCTTTGCTTTTACTTAGTACTATATATTTTATATTATAACTTTCTAATTCTTTATTAATATCACATATATCATAGTTTATTTTATCATAATATTTTTTGTTAATATCATCTTTTATATTATCAAAGGTTGCAATTCCATTACTTTCAAAGAAAATATTAATTAACATTTTATCATTTATTATTTTAGGATTAAAATAATATGATTTATATTCTTTACTATTAATAGTTTTATATTTATTATTTGGATTTGAATCAATCATACTTAAATTTAGAACATCTAGAGTATATAAGACAATTGGTTTATTTTTAGTGTTATTTTTAGAAACTATATTATTGACTTCTTCGTTAGCTTTAACTAAATTATTAGGCACTTTATATAATAAATTAGTATTATTGAAATCAGGCCACTTTAATAATTGAATATAGGAAATAACAGAAATGCATAATAATACTATATAAGGAATATATGCATATTTCAATACAGTATTTATAATTTGATTCTTTAAAGATTGAACAAATTCAAATAAGTATTTGATGCCTATAATTGCAAAATAAGTATTAAAATACAAATAAATTCTTCCATTTAAATCTAAAGTTAATGTTGCCAATCCTTTTGATACAAGTGGATTAAAAAATAATATTAGATAAACAATAAAAGCAATATAGTTAATATCTTTTCTATGTTTTATAAATCCATAGATTAGTAAGAATAATAAGCCTCCATACATAAAAATTGAATGTGTAATGCTAATCATAAAAGTATTAAGTAAACTGGTAGGATTCTTATAAATATAGGTCATAGCAGTACCAAATTTACTATAATCAATTTCAAAATCTAAAGAATTGACTTTTATAATATCGGGAATACAAAATGAAGAATTGACAGTTGCCATTTTATCTGGTACTGTTCCTTGTTTAAAAAACATATATGTATAATTATTAATACCTTTTAATTTTGGTGTTAAGATGAATAGAGTCAAAATCAAAAATAATAATAATCTACCAAATTGTTTTAAAATTTTATTAAAAAACTTTAAAGTTAACAAATATTTAATTAATAAGATTATAATGAACGCTAAAATATAAATATATATATTTCTAGTACTTTCTGTGATATAAATAATTCCTAAAATATAAGTTGGAATAGATAATTTAAAAATAATATCAAAATTGTCTGTTTCTTTTTTTAAACAACTAGCTATAAACCATACACATAAACATGTTGCAGAAGTATATAAAATAGCAGAAGAGCAAGAAGCTGCAGCAATAAATAATATATAATATATTTTAATATTATTATTTTCATTGCCTTTTTTATTATAGCAATTTGATATAAAACTTAGCATATATATTGGTATTAATAAATTGACCATATATAGAGCATTAAATGGTGCTCTAAAGAAATGCGTAAATATTGTTAAAACAAATATACTAATAATGTTATTAATATAATCTTTTTTTGAAATTCTAACAATTCCTAAAGCAGTTATTGATATGAAATAATAAACCATATATGTAAATGGCCATATTAATACTAAATAAGCTGGTTTAATTGCAAACAAATTTGCAAAGAAGCTAGCTTGGTAATAATACAGAATATATTTATAAAAATTCTGTAAATCTCCTATTCCATTATAAGGATTTATCATTGATAAATGAGAAGCATTGCTAGCACTATTTGTTAAAATGTTATAAAAATATGAATCATACATATCTGCATGCCCAAAATCAACAAATAATAAAAATAATAAAGTAAAAATCAAGCCAAAAAGTAACGATAATATTTCTCTTTTAGAAAACTTAAATATTTTTATTTTGTTTTTTATAACATAAATAATGGCAATTAAAGATATTAGTAAATATAAAAAACCAAATATCATCATAAATTTAGTAGAAAGTTTTAAAAAAGCAGGTATGAAAATTGATATAGAAAATATAGCTATATTAGAAATATAGCCTAATCCTAATGAAGTTTCATAAGTAATATTATATTTTTTATTTATAATTAATCCAAAGCATTTTGAGAGAATAAGTAATAGTAAAAGTATTAATACTAATTTAATAATAATCATGTGATATTATTCCTTTGGTTTCTCTTTATTATTAATACTTAATTTTTGGACTAAATTTTTATTTTTCTCTTTTAGCTCTGATATTTTTATATTTTGGAAAAAAACCATTAGGTATATACAAAATACAAATGAAGTTAAAATAAAATTACTGGTTGATTCAAAGCCAAAAAAATTGGATAAAACTTTAGGTAATTTAGGGAATAAACTTAAAATAAGTAATACTATTGACCAAACAATCCATAAAAGAGAGTCATCAATATTCAGCTTATGTTTTTTTATTCTCCCAATTACATACATAAAAGTGAATAAACTTGCAATAATAAAAACAATTTGTAATTTCATAATAAACCTACTTTCTTTCTCTAAATGGTTGAATCAAGAATATTGAAATAAACATTCTAAACATATATTTTACAGTGTGTGAAAAATTAAATGATGATTCACCAAATTCTCTATTATTCATTTCAACTTTTATCTCTTCTATTTTTTTACCTTTTAAAAGCATATATGCTAAAGTATCTGGCTCAGGTGGATTATTTATGTCATTAGCATAATCGGCGATAGTTTCTTTATTATAAGCTCTCATACCACTGGTCGGATCATAAATTACTTTTTTAGAGACAATTGCTATAGCTAAGGTGATTAATCTGCTCCCAATCATCCTCAAAGTAAAAGGTCTTTTACTTTCAACGAATCTTGAACCAATGACGATATCATTATTATCTAAAGAATCAACTAATTCTTTTATGTATTTAGCTTGATGTTGTCCATCACCATCAAATTGGATTGCTACATCATAATCATTTATTAAGGCATATTTCAATCCGGTTTGAACAGCACCAAATAAGCCTAAATTTTGTATTAAATCGATGTAATTATAATTGTTTTCTTTTAATATATCTAAAGTGTTATCTTTAGAACCATCATTTATAACAATATAATCTGTTTCTGTAGCGTTGTTTATAACATCCTCTACAGTTTTTACAATGTTATCAGCTTCGTTATAAGCTGGAATAATAACTAATACTTTTTTATTTTTCTTCATTCTTACTTCTCCTTTAGTCTGTAATATTACTATCAATATTTAAAGTGCTATGAAAAAATTCCTTTTAAAACTTGAATTGTATCTTTAAATGTTTTTTTATCACTTAAGTAACCTGTTACTATATAAATTAATACGATAATAATAGATATTATTATAGCATATATAAACCATTGAAGGTAACCAGTTATAGATATATTTAAGGTTAATTCTGAAACAATGATTATTAATAATCCAATTATTGTATACAATAATAATCTTTTTATAATAATATCATTAGATTTATTTAAAATAAATTTATCTGAGTACCAAATGAAATTAATCGCTCTATATATAGCTGAAAGTAAGCATCCAAGCATAGCACCATATATTCCAAAGAAATACATGAAAATAAGTTGCCCAAAGATATTAATTAATAATTCTATTAAAGAATACTTTTTAGTTTCTTTAAAGTGGCCACTTGCTATTACCAATGTTCTTGATGGTATTTTTATATTATTAATTAATCCAACTAGAACAAGCATTGCTCCTAGAAGTGGTAACACATAATTAATATCTGTAATATTTCTCGTATAAATGGTTATAAATGGAATTATTAAAATATAGGCTATAGTATATATTGAATAAACCATTAATAGATATATATATTCGAAAATATTATAGGATTTATTTAGAATGCTTTTTTCATTCTTAGCAACAACATCTCCAAATGAAGCATATATACCATTTGATACAACACTACATATCATATTAAGTCCTGAAAAGACTAACATATATACAGAATAAATACTAGCATATTTTAAACCAATGAATAGTGAAATTAATATGATTGAACTATTATTTATTACTAAAGCAGTAATTTCATGGATAACGGCATCATTTCTCTGTGATATTTCTTTCATTAATGGTTTTTCTTTTTTATCAATAAAGTTATAATTTTTTCTAAAGTGTATCCATAATATTAAAACTCTTGTTATATAAACAGCCATTGCTCCAAATTCAACTAAGATAATATTACAATCAAGTTTAATTAATATAACGGATATGATAATATTAAAAATATTTCCAATTCCTTGGGCAATTGATATTAAATAATTTTTTTGATCGGCACTATATAGTGCTTGATATTTACCTATTAAATAAAATTCAGAAACTCCGCAAGCACCAAGCATAATAATTAAAGCAATGGTTGTAAATGGGCTTATATTATCTTTTACAAACAGAGGATAAATAAAGGCAACTAAAAGCATAATAAAAGAAGATAAATTTCCAGCTTTTATGAACATTTTTTTTGTAGCATTAAAAATACCACTCAACTTTTTATAGTTTTTTTCAGCAAGTGGTTTATACATAACAAATGTACTTGAACTTGCTATTCCTGCTCCAGTGGTCTGGGCATACATTACAATTTGTTTTATAGTGGAAATTAATCCGTTAACAGCTGAACCATAATTTTGAATTATTAATGGTGGTAAGATAAAACCAGTAGCAATACTTATAACTTGCTGTATTATGTTGAAAAATAAATTTTTCAAGCTTTTTTTTGCTCGCATTACTTTCATCCTTTCTTATATAATTATCACATTTTATACAATAAAAGTCAACAAATACATACAAAAATTATAGTATATTAAACAAAAAAATGCTTAATAAAGCATTCTTATTTTTTGTCACGTTCAAAAATTACATCGGTCTTTGTAATTAAAAATATAACAAAAACAAAAAGTAAAATATATGTCATAATTCCTAACTTACTATTTCCTAATGCATAAATAATTGAAGATATAGCAAATAATATATCAATTAGATAAATTATAATAACTGTGTTCTTTTGAGAAAAATTTCTTTTTAAGAACTGATGATGTAAATGATTTTTGTCTGGCATTATTATGGATTTATGATTAATTAGTCGTCTTATGATAGCAAATGATGTATCTAGTATAGGAATTGCCAATAATAGTGCTGGTATAATAAATGAAGTTAGAGTTAATGTTTTAAATCCTAATAGAGCTATTATAGATATCATATACCCTAAAAACATACTACCAGAATCACCCATAAATATACTAGCTGGATTAAAGTTATAATATAAAAAACCTAATGTTGATCCTAACATAACAAAAGATAAAATTATATCTAATCCATTGGAATTATTTAGCATTATAGCGATAATACCTATTGTTAGGAAATATATTGAACTAATTCCTCCGGCTAAACCATCTAATCCATCTATTAGATTAATACAATTAATAACAGAAACTATAAAGAGAATAGTTATTGGATAAGTGAAGACTCCAAAATTAATATAAATTCCAAAAATACTTATATCTTTAAGCAATATCTGACCATAACAGGCTACTACGACTGCAGAAATTAATTGTCCGATTATTTTGCATTTTGGGCTTATTGGTTTAATATCATCTATAATACCTGTAATTATAATAATGAAGCTGCCTATTAGAATTGAATTCATTTGAATTGATTCTTTACCAAAAATAATATATCCTAAAATAAAACCAACATAAATACCTAATCCCCCTAATCTAGGGATTGTTTTTTTATGTACTTTTCTTTCATTAGGTATATCCATAGCACCAATATGCTTAGCAATTTTCTTCACTAATGGAATAAAAAATAAATTGAATATTAATGGAATAAATACCATTAATAATACTTGACTCATGTTCATTGTATCAACCTCACCAGATAATATTTTATCATATTACTATTATAAAAGCAAAATTATCTATTATTTTTTTTAATATAATTATAAGAAGAAGACATCATATCATCTAAAGATAATTCAGCTTTCCAGTTTAATTCTTTTAAAGCTTTTGAACTATCAGCATAGCATTCAGCTACGTCTCCATCTCTTCTAGGTGCTATAACATATGGTATTTTTATACTGTTTGTTTTTTCAAAAGCCTTTACCATATCTAGAACACTATATCCAGTACCTGTACCTAGATTATATATTTTTATATCTTTATTATTATCTATGTTTTCTAATGCTCTAATATGACCTTTGGCAAGATCTACAACATGGATGTAATCTCTAATTCCAGTTCCATCTTTTGTATTATAATCATTACCAAAAATATTTAAGTGGTCTAATTCTCCCACTGCTACCTTCATAATATATGGCATTAGATTATTAGGAATACCATTAGGATTTTCACCAATTAATCCGCTACTATGAGCTCCTACTGGATTAAAATATCTAAGTAAGACTATTTTCCATTCGTTATCAGATTTATATAAATCTTTTAATATTCCTTCTATGTATAGTTTAGTACTTCCATACGGATTAGTAGTTCCTCCTACTTCCATATCTTCTGTTAATGGTAACTTTTTTGGTGTTCCATATACTGTAGCACTACTACTAAATATTAATTTTTTACAGTTAAATTCTTCCATTGTTTCGCATAATGATAGAGTACTATCAATATTATTTCTATAATACATAAGTGGTTTCTTAACTGACTCACTTACCGATTTAAAACCCGCGAAATGAATAACTGCATCTATTTCATTTTCTTTAAATATTTTTCTTAAGCAATCTTTATCACATACATCATACTCATAAAATTTTACATCTTTACCAGTTATTTTTTTTATTTCATCTAATACTTCTATTTTAGAATTACTTAAATTATCAACAATAATGACTTCATCACCATTAGATAATAATTCAACGCAAGTATGACTACCTATATAACCAGTTCCACCTGTAACTAATACTTTCATTTTATCCCTCCAATTATATTATATCAAAATTTTATTATATTAACAATCTCAACTCTTATTTAATGTTATTTATTCTTATTTGTTTTTTTATCTAAAAATGATTCTATATTATATCTAGGTCTTTCTTTAGTTTCAATATAGATTTTACCAATGTACTCACCTATTATGCCAATTGAAAGTAGCTGTACTCCTCCTAGAAACCATAATGAGCAAAATAAAGATGCCCATCCACTTACAACGTTACCTAAGAAATAATTAACAATAGAATAGATTACGAAGCCAATACTAAATAGGATAATTATTAATCCTAATATACCAATTAAAGTAATTGGTTTAATACTAAATGATGTTATTCCCTCAATAGCAAAACTAACCATCTTTTTTAAAGAATATTTACTCTTACCTGCTAATCTTTCTAGTCTTTTATAGTGAACACAGTCTGTTTTGTATCCAAGTAAAGGTATTATTCCTCTTAAAAATAGATTTCTTTCTTTATACTTCGCTAATTCTTCCATAGATCTTTTACTCATAAGCCTAAAATCAGCATGATTATAAATAGTGTTAGTACCCATTATACTCATAATTTTATAAAAACCTAAAGCTGTATGTTTTTTAAAAAAAGAATCTTTATCTCTATTACTTCTTACACCATAAACTATATCGCAACCATTTTGATATTTGTCTATCATTTCTTCAATAACATTTATGTCATCTTGTAAATCCGCATCAATTGATACTGACATATCACATAATTCAGCAGCTTTAATTAAACCTGCTAAAAGAGCTTTTTGGTGGCCAACATTAGCTGCTAAATTAAGTCCATATACATATTTATCTTTTTTATTAAATTCACTAATTAGTTGCCAAGTTTTATCTTTGCTACCATCATTAACAAACATAATAAAACTATCTTTACTGATTTTTTTCTTTCTTATTAGTTCATCAATTAAATTACTAAGTTTGTTTTTTGTATCTTTTAAAACTTCTTCTTCATTATAACAAGGAACAACGATTCCTAACTTATTTCCTTTTTTCATACACTACCCCACAACTATATTTAATTATTATCAATATACTCACTAATTAGTTTTATCATATTCTTAGTGTTACTCTTGTATTTTATAGGTTTAAATGTTTTAGCTTTTATTAAAGCATCATTTAGTTTATTTAAATCTTGTAAGCCTATGATATAACCTTTATCATTAAAGTTATTTATGATTTGAATTTGATGATCATTTACGTGTTCACCATATTTAGACAGCCTAGGAACAGATATAATAGTCTTATTATGATATAATCCTGTCATAATGCTACCTACTCCACCATGAGTAATTAATAAGTCACAATCAGTTATTAACTTTTCAAATTTATCTCTATCTATTAAATTTAAAATTTTCATATTTTTACTTTTATATTTAGTAAATCCAGCCTGTACTATTACTTCATCTTTAATATTTCCTTTTTTAATTTCTCTATCGATAGCTTTTAGTAATCTATCAAATGGTTTATCTTGAGTTCCTAAAGTAACAAAAATCAAAATATCCACCCCCCATATATAGCATTAGGGTAAAGGTCTAACATTGACTCCCATTGAACAATAAATAAATCTGCAAATTTATATACTATATTACCAGTTTTGGACTTAGTGTTAGTATTAGCAAAAGTTTCAATAAAAATTATTTTACTACCTAATAAATGTCCAATTAAACACATCGGGCCAGCTGTATGAGCACCAGTAGATATTATGTATTTTGGATTTATTTTAATGTAAATAATTAAAGATTTGATAGTATTTAATAATAATTTAAAAGGATATATAATTTTAGCTGACTTATTAGTATAAGTACCTGGTATCAAAAAAGAAATATGTTTGTTATATTTATTTTTTAATATTAAATTATCTTTAGTTTTCTCTGTTACAATATGGTAATCATATTTATTAAACATATCTTTAAGCATTAATAATTCTGTTAAATGACCACCTGTACTTGCTATAAATAACACTTTTTTCATACAATCATCTCAAGATTAGTATAACAAAAAAAAATATATAAGTAAACTTATATATTCAAAATTTTAGCTTATATAACTAATAAAAGTGTTTAATGTAATATCACTACCAATAACATATCTAGGTATTTTATATTTATCTACATTTCTTGTGGCTTTATATCCACCACCAACAAAAGCTATTTTAAATCCTTTTTCTTTTAGTGCCTTAATTGCTGTATCATTATAAGCATAAAAAGGGAAACAAAAGGCTGTATTACTATCAGATAAATTTATTGACTTTTCTAAATCATTTAACATTTCATCATAAGATGCACATAAGAATTGTGAACCACGAGGTTGAGATTCGCAAATACCTTCTCTATGCATATTCCATGTATGAGATTGTATTGATAGAAAATTAGATCTATAATTATCAGGGCTCCACCATGCACTAATTAGAAATAAAGTTGCATTTATCTGATACTTTTCTAGTAAAGGAATTAATATGTTTCCATTATGTAAGCCTGTCCCCATCGCACCATCATCTATTGTTAATAAAACGCTTTTTCTGGGTAGTTCTATTTCTCCATATATCCATTTCTTAAATTCATCAATTGTTAATGTTTTATAATTATTGTCTTTCAAATACTTTAATTGTTCTTCAAATTTACTAACTTCTAAGCAAATGTATTCATTGCAAGCTTCACCTTTACCGGAATTATAAAAAAAGTGATAATTTAATACTGCAATTGAGTAAGCATTCCCATTTAAGTTATTAGTGTTTGGGATTACTTTTTTAGGAATTATTTTTTCTTTATAATCTTCACCGTTTAATGCTTTTTTTATGATTTCATCATTGTTATTTTTTTTAATTATATAACTTGATAAGTTATCTAATTTATCTCCGACTTTAGTAGTTTTATTGTTATCTGATAATTTTATTCCATCTGAATCACTAATGTTTTCAAAATACAAATTATATTTTTTCTCTAAATCATTTAAATCAGTATTATCTGTTTTAATTATTAGAATTGCTTTTTCTTTTAAACGAATATTATTATTTAACCATTTTTTATAATCTTCTATAGTTATACTGTAATATCCATTTTCATTTAGATATTTCAAGTTTTTTTCTATTGTTTCTTTGTCTAAATTATCATAATGTAATATACTGATAAAAGAACTTTCATTGGTATTAGTATTTATATTTTCTACCATTGTAGATTCATCTTTTGAAATCGATAGTATTCTATCAAAATATTCAACATAATAGTATTTTTCATCTTGATATAAAATTGGCAAATTTGCTATTTCATTTATTTCAATTATTTTAGTATCATTATTATAAAATATTGTTTTATCTATCGTGGACGCATTTTCATTAAATACTAAATAATTATCTGGTATTTTTTTTGATATTTCATTTTTTTCTGTTGGAATGACATTCGCATAATATAAATAATAATTTGTATTATATATATTAAAGTATTTAGTTTTTTCGTCAAAATTATCTATTTTAGATAAGTTTAAATTTAATTCTTCATAAATTTTCCCTACTTTAGAATATTTTCCATTTTTAAATATATAAATATTAGATTTAGGTACATTTTTAATATTTACTGAATAGCGACTTTTAATATCCAATATTAGCTGTTCAGTTTTATAGTCTTGATATTTTATATATATAAAAAATATAATAAGAGCTGTTGTTATTATTATTAAAAATATTATTATTATTTTTTTCCCCAATTTATTCATTCTAATCACCTGATGTTTCTATTATTAACATATTTATAAATAATATAAATATTTACTTAGAGATTTTTTTTAACATTTTTAACCATTCATTTTTTATTCTATTTATGTCGTATTTTTGTGAATAATCATATGCTTTTTTAGTAATAGTATTTATTTTTTCTTTATCTTTTAAAAGAGTGATTATTTCACTTGAAAAAATATTTTTATCTCTATTCCTAACCAAGACTCCTCTATTATCTTTTAATAATATTTTGGCACCATTAGCACTATCAAAGGCTATACATGGAACAGAGTTAGACATAGCTTCCAATAATACTATGCCAAATGATTCCGTGTATGATGTCATTACATAGATATCATAGTTTGGTAATTTTTTTATTAATTCTTCATGAGGATAAAATCCACATATAGTAATATTATTCTTTAAATTCATATCATTAATCTTTTTCTTAAGATTATTTTTTTCACTGCCATCACCATAGATATCTAAATGAACTTGAGGTATTTCTTCTTTTACCATTTCTATGATATCTATCAAATCATCAAAACCTTTTTCGTAAGATAGTCTACCTATACTTACTAAATTATAATTAATTATATTTTTTTCTTTGTAAGGTGGTATTTTTTCAATAACATTTGGTATATATAGACATTTTGTTTTTTTGTTTTTAAATTTATCTTCATAGAAAGATTGCAAATCTTCACTGACTAGAACTAAATAATCTATATTGATACATGATTTAATTAGATTATTAATATATTTCTTATCGTTGTTATGGTAGTTATGTTCTGTAGCTATTGCAATTATATTTTTATTTTTAAAAAAACTAACAATTCTGTTGTGAAAAGATCTAGTTGTTATAATATATTTACTATTTATTTTTCTTATTTCTTTTATGTTTAAATAGTGCTTTAAAAGTAAAATTTTAAATAATTTTATTCCATTTTTTATAGTTAAAAGAATATTTTTGTTTTTTAAAGAAGTATAAAATTCTTCTTTATGTGGATAATCATTAATCAAATATCTTATTTTTATTTTTTTATCAAAACTATATGTAATTTTATTGTTAAGATTATATGTAGATATTATTTCAATATCATAATCATCTTTTAGCATTTGGGAAAGTGTATAAATATATTGTTCTATACCTCCAATACCTAAATGTAGAGCTAAAATTGTAATTTTGTTATTTTTTATTATTTTTTTATGATAATTATTATAGAAAATGAATAGTAATAAAAAAGTCAACAAAATAAGGCTATAAATATTTATGTTGTTTTTTGTTAAAAGATTATAGCCAATAATTATAATTATTATAGAAAAACATATAATATTAATAGTCTTTTTTATCATTTTATTCTCCTTATTTATATCACAAATTAATTATTTTCAATATAATTAATCGTTCTCTTAAATCCTTCTTCTATAGAATAGATGGATTTCCAATTCAACTCTTTTTCTATCTTATCAGAAGATAGTATTCCAAGAGTGAAAGATGCATTACCTTTATTGTTGCTGTTGTCTATATTAGTTACTAATTTAATACCTCTATCTTTATATAGATTTACTAGTCTTTCAGCTAATTCTCTAATAGTTACCTTTGATTCTGGAGAGGATATATTGTATACTATATCTTTAGAGTCTAATAGCACTTTAAAAATTGCGGTTACGGCATCACCCACATATGTATATGTTCTAACTGATTCTCCACTACTCTTCATAACTATATTTTCATGATTGACAATGTTTTTTAAAAAATCAGCTTGTACCCTGCCGTCATTAATTGACATATAAGGGCCGTATGTATGTGCCAATCTAACTATTTTAGTATCAAGTCCATATTCTTCTTTACAAGATATGCACATATTTTCTGCAGCTCTTTTTCCTTCAGCATATCCGTTTCTTGGAATTAAATTATCTACATATCCAAGCTCCCCATCTTCATAAAAATATTCTTGATTAGCATTAGGTTGTCCATAGATCTCGCGTGAGGAAATAAACAAAAACTTTTTAACTTTATTTTGAATTGAAAATTTAAGTGTGTTTGCGCAACCAACGGTATTAGCTAAGTTTGTTTCAAATGGTCTATTTTTCATAATTATTGGACTAGCTGGAGAAGCTGCATGAATAAAATAATCAATTTTTATATCACAATTTAATGGATTTGTAACATCATATATTATAGTTTCGAAATTTTTATCTTCAAAAAAACTTTTATCTAACTTATTTTTATTTCTAACAAATGCTATTATTTTATTGTTTGCATTATATTCTTTATTTAATACTATTAAAGTGCTAATAATATAAGATCCTATCATTCCACTAGCACCAGTTATTCCAAAAGATGAATTTTTAATTTTTTTTAAACTAGGATTATTTTTTATTATATTTCTTGCATCTTCTACAATTATATGGTTCATTTTATATATTATCCTTTTCTGATTTTAAATTTAAAAAATTAGAAAAATCTTCTGAAAGCATTTTACCTAGTATATCTATGTAATCGTTTGGTGTAGTAACTTTAATATTATCTCTATTTCCTATCACTATGTGTAATTTAAAATTTGAATTAAGAGCTATTGAACATGAATCAACAAATCCATCAAAACTCTTATTTTGAGCCAATACTTTATTATATGCATTTAATATTTCATTTAGTTTAAAACTTTGTGGAGCTTTAGCTACAAAAACATTGTTTCTAGTAAGTACTTCTTTAATAAATATTCCATCATCACTATAGATTGGTGTTTCAAAAGATGGAACACATGTAATGGCATTTCCATATTTTTTTACACTTTCAATATTTTTATCTATAATACTATCATTTATATTAGGTCTAACACCATCATGGATTAAAACTATAGCATCATCATTATAGTTTTTAGCAAGATTTAAAACTCTATAGATAGTATCTAATCCACTATTTCCACCTTCAATAATATTATTATTATTAATTTTTGTTATACTATACTTGCTTATTAATTCCTTTAGATATCCAATATATTCTTTTTTACATCCAACATATATTTCGTCAATATTTTTATTATATTGAAATTTTTCTAGTGTATGTATAATTATTGGTTTACCATAAATTTCTAAAAATTGTTTAGGTGTTTTGCTCCCCATTCTAGAGCCCACTCCACCAGCAAATATCAAAGCAATAGTTTTCATTTTTACCTCCTAAATTGTATATAAAAAAATTATACAATATATTTTTTTAAAATACTAGCACTTTATATAAATTTAATTTTCTATGAAAATATTTTTTATTTTTTTCGAATTATTTTTTAATAGTTCTACTATTTTTAAAGTTATCCCCCCAAAAATTATAGAGATAATAATAACAATTAATAGTTCAATATAATATGAAATATGAATAGACATTTTTTTTATTATAAAGCCAATAACATCTATTATTAACCATTGATTTATGTAGATTGGTAAACTTATTTTTTCTAAGAAAAAAAATAATTTATTATTACAAAAATCATTCATTAGTGATTTATTAGAAAACGATACAACTATTGAACATGATATAATTATAATCATTAATAAATCATATCTAAAATGAGAATCTACTTTATTTGAAATTACAAAAATCGAAAAGTATCCTATTATTTCAAATAATGTTAATAGAAATCTTGAAAAATCTGTGAAATTAATGGTCTTAATTTTTTGGACTACTACATATAATATCATTCCTAAATTTATTCCAAATAAGCCTCTAATAATACCTCCATAAGAGAAAACATCTAAAGACCATGGTATAGCAAATGATTCATATTTTATTAGTATATAATTTATAAGTATATAACATAATACTGGACTAAAAAAGTAAATAATTTTTTTTCTATATTTTAATACAAGTGGAAATAAAAGAGTTTCTACTATTATTAAGGATGTAATATACCATGTTATTCCATAAATATCATAAACTCTATTTTGATATGTAGGAAGATATAATAGATTTAATATTATGTATGAAAAATCAACTATATTATATTTTTTTATTATTAGTACATAGGGTAACGAAATCACAATTAGAAAAATTATATATGGTAAAAATCTTTTTATTTTGCTAATTGTAAAAGAAATAGTTTCTTTACCTAAATCATTTGTGTCTACATCTTTGTAATTAAGTGCTTTATTACAGAATAAATATCCAGAAACTATAAAAAAGAATTCAACAGCAATACTTCCACCATTGAAATTGTATTTCAAATTAGCATATTTAAATCCTAGATGTAAAGCTATTATTAATATTGAAAAAGCAAATTTCCAAAAACTAATTATTCCATTATGTTTATTTTCTACCATGATATCACCATATTCTGTATTAATTATATCTTATTAACAAAAAAAATGCTAGTAAGTTTACTAGCATTTAATTTTTATATGCATTTTTATAGTCACCAGATAAAATATCATCTATCCAATCTTGATTATTTATATACCAATCTATAGTTTCTTTAATTCCATCATCAAAATTTCTTGTTAATTTCCAACCTAATTCTTTTTCTACTTTTTTAGAGTCAATTGCATATCTTAAATCATGTCCTGGTCTATCTTTAACAAAAGAAATTAAACTTTCTGGTTTATTTAAGTGTTTTAAGATTGTTTTAACAACTTCTAAGTTTGTTTTTTCAGAATGACCACCTAAATTATATACTTCTCCTATTTTACCATTATGGATAATTAAATCCACACCAACATTATGATCATAAACATTAATCCAATCTCTTACATTTTTTCCATCGCCATATACTGGGATTTTTTCATTTTTTAATGCTTTTGTTATAACAACAGGTATTAATTTTTCAGGAAATTGGTATGGTCCATAATTATTTGAACATCTTGAAATAGTTACAGGTAAACCATATGTGCGATAATATGCTAACGCTAATAAATCAGCGCTTGCTTTTGAAGATGAATATGGACTTGATGGTTTTATATTTGAGTCTTCAGTAAATAATAAATCTAATCTATCTAGTGGTAAATCTCCATATACTTCATCTGTAGATATTTGATGATATCTTTTGACCTTATATTTTAATGAAGCAGATAATAATACTTGTGTTCCTATAATATTTGTATCTAAAAATAATCTAGGATTTTTTATTGAATTATCAACATGACTTTCTGCTGCAAAATTAATAACAATATCAAAATTTTCTTTTTCAAATAAATCTTCTACAATTTTTTTATCACTAATATCCCCTTTAACAAATCTAAAATTATTACTATCTAGAATTGGCTTTAAATTATTATAATTACCTGCATATGTTAACGCATCTAGACAAATAAAATCATAATCTTTATATTTATTTACCATATAATGTAAAAAGTTACTTCCTATAAATCCTGCTCCACCTGTTACTAATATTTTCATATATACATCTCCTATCTTTCTAATAATGATAAAATATACTTACCATAATCAGTCTTTTTAAGCTTTTCTCCTGATTCTTTTAATTGTTTATCATTTATATATCCTTTTCTCCATGCTATTTCTTCTAAACAAGCTATGTATAGCCCTTGACGTTCTTGAACTGTTTCTACAAAAGATGATGCTCTTAACATATTAGATGGAGTCCCTGTATCAAGCCAAGCCATTCCTCTCCACATAATTTGAACTTTTAAATCACCTCTTTTTAGATATTCTTTATTTATATCTGTTATTTCAAGTTCTCCTCTGTCTGAAGGTTTAATATTTTTAGCTATATTAATTACATTATTGTCATAAAAATATAAACCAGGAACTGCATATTTTGATTTCGGTACTTTTGGTTTTTCTTCTAAAGATATGACTTCATATTTATCATTAAACTCTACTACACCAAAATCAGTTGGGTTGTTAACAGAATATCCAAATATCAAAGCTCCAAAATTTGGTTTTGATTTAGATGCTTTTTCTAACATTTCAGTTAACCCATTCCCATAGAAAACATTATCCCCTAGAATAAGGCATACATTGTCGTCTTTAATAAAATCCTCTCCTAATATAAAGGCATCACCTATACCATTTGGTTTTGGTTGTATTTTATATTCAATAGATATTCCTAGCTGTTTTCCATCTCCTAATAAATCTTTATATAAATCTATTGACTCTTTTGTCGAAATTAATAAAATCTCTTTAATACCAGCTAATAATAATACAGATAAGGGATAATAAATCATCGGCTTATCATATATTGGTAATAATTGTTTAGATACAGGTATAGTCATTGGATATAATCTAGTACCTTTTCCACCAGCTAATATAATACCTTTCATTGTTCTCACTCCTTTATTATATAGAATAAATAAATACCCCAAAGACTATAATCAATAATCCTAGAAACTTCTTTTTTGATATTTTTTCTTTAATAAACAGGTAACTTAATATGGCTATAAAAATATATTCTGTAGCCCCTAAAATTGGCCCCATTGATAAAGGAATATATTTATAAGCAAATAATGTACATAAAGTGGCTGAAAAAAACATGAAATAGGCAAATAAGGTTTTAAAATTTAAATATTCTTTTATTTTTGAATCTCTTTTAATCAAAGCTGACTTTTTTAATAAAATTTGGGCAAATGATGATACTATTACTCCAAAAATATATATCATTGAGTAAATAAACATTTTATTCATGTTCACTCACCACCAAACTAACCCCAATTAAGACGGCTAAACTTCCAATAATCATTTTTATGGTTATTACTTCTTTGAAAAATAGAAGTCCCCATATCATTGCCCATATGATGGTAATTGATTTATTAAAGAAAGCAGTCGTTAAAGGTATTTTTTTTAGTATTTGTTGCCATAATATTGTATAAATGAATAATATTAAAATTGATAATCCATAAAATAAGAAAAATTTTAATGACAAGAAAGTATAAGAGGAAGCTAATTTTGAGAACACTCCACAAAATGAAAACATAAATAAAGACAAGTGAAGAAAGATATAATCTTTAGTTTTATTCATCATTTTCTCCTGAACAATTGATTTTTTCTCTAATAACATATTGTGGTGAATTATTTATGCTTATATATATTCTTCCTATATATTCTCCAATCATCCCAAGCATTAACATGATAATACCACTAACAAATAAAATAATTGCCATAATTGAACTATAACCTTGGCTAATAGAAGAATTGACTAGTTTCTGAATAATTATAAATATACCATAAATAAATCCTAAGAAAGAGGTTATAAATCCTATAAAAGTAGCAATACGTAGTGGTTTAATTGAAAAAGCAGTAAATCCATTTATCCATAAACTAAACATTTTTTTAAAAGTAAAATTAGTATTTCCACTTATTCTAGATCGTTCTTCCATTTCCACATTCACAATATCACTAGTAGTTCTCAACATAAGGCCAGTCATATATGGATATGGATTATGATATTTTTTTATCTCATCAACGACAAATTTCTTCAAAATAGCAAAATTTGTAAACATTAATTCTTTAGGTTTTCCAATAATGAACTCGGTCATCTTTTTGTTAACTTCACTACCAAAATTTTTAAACTTGCTTTGTTTTTTTTCTGGATATTTAGCTATTGCAACATCATGTCCTTTTTCTAATTCATCAATAAGAAGCCATAATTTATCCATAGGGCATTGACCATCATCATCCATAAGTACAATATAATCTCCAGTAACTTCCGACATTCCAGCCATAAGAGCTCCAGGCCTATTCATATTTTTAGCTAAATTAATAAGCTTAATTTTTTTATCTTTTTTAGCTAAAGAGCATAAAACTTTCCATACATTATCTGGAGATTTATCATTTACAGCTACTATTTCATAATCATATTTATTATTTTTATTAACAATCTTTTTTATTTCATCAATAACTATTGATACTGTTTTTTCACTACCGTAACATGGAATTATAAAGCTTATTTTACTTTCCATGATTAATCACCTAAGTCTTTTTCCATTTCTTTTTTATAATCTTCTAAATATTTAATGTAAGTATATTTAGGCTCATAGCCTAATTCTTTTTTAGCATTATCAATATCCATTACAAAATCATCACAATCTCTTTTTTCTGGTTTATATATAATCTTAGATGGATTATCTTTAGGTGAGAAAACTTTAATTATTCCCTCTATCTGTTCTTTCATAGTTGTCTTTATACCTGTTCCTGCATTATATATTCCACTTTTAACTTCAGTAAATATAGATTTATAAATCATCTGACATAAATCTTTTATGTATACAACATCTTTCCCAAGGTCTGGATTTCCCCATAATTCAATATCTTCACCTTTAATAGCTCTATCAATCATATAACGATATGATATAAGTTTTTTTTCTCCATTAACATAATAATATTTAACAGGTGAATATAAATATATATTTGGTAATCTAAAAATATAATTATTAATTCCATATTCTTGATGATAGTGTTCTATTAAATCAACAGCAGCACATTTTGTAATAGCATATATAGC